>JANOGL010000243.1:0-2210 GCA_031405985.1 Acidobacteriota bacterium
GTAGTCGAGGCCACCGAAAAAGGCTCGGTTGATATTTTGATCGGGACTCACCGAATTTTGTCCAATGATGTTAAAGTTCCGAAACTCGGGTTGCTGGTCGTGGACGAGGAACAGCGTTTCGGAGTCGGACATAAAGAAAAATTAAAACACCTCAAAAAGAAGATTGATGTGTTGACCCTGAGCGCGACCCCGATTCCGCGAACGCTGAATATGTCGCTGATGGGAATGCGCGATATGTCGGTCATTGAAACTCCGCCGCGCGATCGGCTGGCCATCAACACACAAGTCGTCCAATTTTCCGAAAGTGTCGTCAAATCCGCCATCGAACTCGAACTGTCACGCGACGGACAGGTTTTCTTTATTCACAACCGCGTCGAAACCATTTTCGCCATCGCCGGACATCTCAAAAAAATAGTTCCGAACGCCCGCATCGTCGTCGCCCACGGCCAAATGAACGAAAAAGAGATGGAGCAGGCCATCCTTGATTTCGTTGACCGCAAATTTGACGTGCTGGTGGCGACGACCATCATCGAAAACGGGATTGATATTCCGCGGGCCAACACGATCATTATCAATCAGGCTCAAAACTACGGGCTTTCTCAGCTTTATCAGCTTCGCGGCCGTGTCGGGCGTTCAAATAAAAGAGCTTACGCTTATCTGGTAATTCCGCCGGAACGCGAATTGTCAGATGTGGCGCGGCGCCGACTATCGGCTATTCGTGAATTCAGCGAGCTCGGGGCGGGTTTTCGGATTGCCGCTTTAGACCTCGAAATTCGCGGTTCGGGCAATATTTTGGGCGGTCAGCAGTCGGGACATCTGGACGCGCTCGGCTTTGACCTTTATACGAAAATGCTCGAACGAACCATCCGGGAAATTCGCGGCGAAATTATCGAAGATGAATTAAGCGTTTCGATCAATCTCGGCATTGATGTCGCGATTCCCAAAGATTATATTTTTGAGACTTCGCAACGCCTGAGAACCTATAAACGTATTTCGTCCGCCGATTCAGAAGCAGCTTTGCGACAAATCTTTGAGGAAATTCAAGACCGTTACGGCAAGATTCCCGAATCGCTCCAAAACCTGTTTGAATATGCCCGTCTCAGAAAACTGGCCGAAGAAATGCGGGTTGTTTCGATTGATAAAACTAATGAAGGTCTGGCCATCAAGCTCGACCAAAACGCCGTCGTTTCGCCCGAAAGTTTAGGACAGTTTTTAGCCGATAATCCAACTGCCAATTTTAGCCCCAACGGAGTATTAAGGGTTGTCGAGGGCGAAAATCTCATTGAACGGGCGCGGAAAGTTCTGGAAACAATTAGAGTGAGCGAATAATTTTATAATGCCTCTTGAATATGTTTTTTTTGCTTGAAGATTTTTTGACTTAGGCGGGCGAGAGAGCAACCCTTTCTCACCTGAAATTTGTTTGAACAGGTCTTTTTCAATTCTAACTTGAGTCAAGTTTAAGATTTACTACTCAATTTAACCACAATGACAGGTCAGGAAGGGTTGCTCTGCGCCCGCTCTTTGAGGATGTAACTTTTTATTGAGCATAGTATTTTGCAAACATCTTCACTTTTTAAGTCTTTTCGTGGATAATCAGATGAAAAATGTAACTGAATCTTCAAACTGTTGAGTAAATTATGTTTGAAAAAGGCGATAAAATAAAAAACTACACGCTTGAAAAATATCTTGGAGAAGGTAGTTTTGGCGAAGTTTGGTTGGCGACCAAGAACATCGAACTTTCGGATGAAGGTATTTTAGTGGCTTTGAAATTTCTCAAATACAAGCCTTCAAAAAAAGAAACCCAAGCAAGTTTTCTCAATAAAGTAAGGCGAGAAGTTGCAACTTGGATCCGAGCCAGCGGACATAAAAACATTGTTGCAGTGCAAGATGGTTTTCAGTTTCAAACCGATACTTTTGTCATTGTCAGCGATTATGCCGAAGGTGGAGATTTGCGAAATTGGCTGGATAAAAACGGCGGAAAGTCTCCCGATTTGAAAAAAACCGTTGAAATAATGTGTGAAATATTGGAAGGTTTGCAACATCTTCACACGCAAATACCCGAAAAAATTATTCACCGAGATTTGAAACCCGACAATATTTTATTCAAAAACGGCTTGCCTTGCATTACTGATTTTGGTGTTTCGAGAATGGCGAACACTATGACCAACAGTATGGTCAAAGGCACCTCGGCGGGAACGCCTTTGTATATT
>JANOGL010000246.1:0-7108 GCA_031405985.1 Acidobacteriota bacterium
GTTTGGTTCGAGCGTCAGTGAGGCGGACCTCGCCAAAGCCCGTCAGGTCGGAAGGGCCATCGGTGAGGGATTCCTGACAGTCTTGTCCACTGTCGACGCGGTCCTGAGTCCATCAGGGGGTATGCCCTTCAAGATTCCTCCAGGCCTGCAGTACCGGTCCATGGCGGAATGGAATCAAGTTCTTGCGCAAATATTGAAGACGCTGGGTATCGAAAAGGCCTTCACTTCGTTCACCTTTCCACACAGCTTTGCCGGAGCGCCGACTCTGACGTTACCGTGCGGAGTCACCAGCGACGGGCTGCCCTACTCAATGCAGCTCGCCGGCAGTCCCTTGAGCGAAGCGATGTTGTGCCGGATAGGCCAGGCATACGAAGAGGCAACAGAATGGCACCAGAGACACCCCATGGTTTAACATCCTGATGTCTTCGCGGTCAGAGTGTGGTCCACCTCCAGAGGGGCTCCGGCTAGCGCGAGAACGATAGGAGACGGGCTCTTTGCCCGCGGAGCCGGTCTAACAGTCGAATGGAACTGACGGCTGCTGCGCCGCCGCAGTTCATTCCAGGTCGTTATTTTCTTAAGAATTTCCTTATTCCTTTTCAACAATTGCGGCAATAGCGTCGCGGTCTTCAATACTGATTCGCTTGCAAATGTGGTTGCCATTTTACGGAACGTGGTGACGGCATTTGCCGGATACGGCATCGCCACGCGTCGGGTAGTAGCTCGAGGCCGTTAGGATTGATATGGTGCGGACGGACAGCTTCCATCAAACCTTCTTTGCATGATTTTGATTCAGCCGCAAATCGGTTGGACACGGAGCGGGCTGCGGGTTTAAACTGTCGAGTAGGGTTTATGGACGTTCGTAAAGCAATTTTAATATTTCTCGGCACGGTGTGCGTCGGGCTTGGGCTTTTGGGAATATTCTTGCCGTTGATGCCGACGACCGTCTTTCTGCTGATGGCGGCATACTGTTATTCGCGTAGCTCCGAGCGGTTTCACACGTGGCTTTTGAATAATCGTTTTTGCGGCAAGTACATCAGCAATTACAAAAGCGGGCGGGGCATTTCGATACGGCAAAAGGTGACGACGATTGCTGTCCTCTGGGCGTCGATTGGCTTTAGCATCTGGTTTGTCGCGGGCGCGTTCTGGGTGACCTTGCTCCTCGCCGCAGTCGCCATCGGCGTCACTGTCCATCTTCTTTGGCTCAAAACTTATCGTCCCGAATCCACGGTTGAGAACACCTTGCCACAGACTGACGAAGGCTAACCTCCGGACGGCTTTTTCATCAATTCTCTAATCCTTTTTAGAAGCTGCGGAACTAGCAGCGATGTTCTGAACAATGAACCGCTCGAAAACGTTCGCGCCATTTCGCGAAATGTTTTGACTGCGGTCGCCGAATACGGCATCCACCACGCGTCGGGCAAAAGCGCGAGGCGGTTTGTGTGAATATGCTGTGGTTGGACGAGTTCCATCAGGCCTTCTCGGCCATGCGTACGGCCGCGGCCTGAATTTTTAAAACCGCCCCACGGCGTTTCGCCGATGCCGTGCGTGTAGAGAACTTCGTTTATACAGACTGATCCGGCTTCGATCTGTTGTGCGACGCGGCGCCCGCGTGCGTAGTCGCGTGTCCAGACGCTTGCAGTGAGGCCAAATTCGCTGTCGTTTGCCAATCGAATCGCTTCTTCCTCATTCGCAAAAGTCGCGATCGGTAACGTCGGGCCGAACGTCTCTTCCCGCATTGGCCGCATGTCATTGTTCACGTTAGTGATAACGGTTGGCTCGTAAAAAAGTGGAACGCGGACGCCCCCGTCCGCATCGCTGCTTGCAGTGAGATTGGTTCGGGCTTCGCCCTCATTGCGGACGAGGGCGTCCGCGTTCCTTCTACCGCCGATCTCGATCTTCGCGCCAGCCGCACGAAAATCCTCAACGTGATCTTCGACTATTTTTATCTGCCGCTCGGACGACATCGCGCCGATCGAGACGTCTTCACGTGTCCCGACGCCTTGTTTTAATTCGCGCGTTTTATCGACGATGAGCTTTGTAAGTTTGTCCGCGACCGATTCGTGAACATACAGCCGCTCGACTGACGAGCACGACTGGCCCGAATTACAAAACGCACCCCAAACGGCCGCTGAAGCCGCGAGTTCAAGATTTGCATCCGCGAAGACGACCATCGGATCTTTGCCGCCGAGCTCGAAGACGCACGATGTGAGATTTTTTGCCGCGGCGGCTGCAATTAACTTCCCCGTAGCAACCGAGCCGGTGAACATGATCTTGTCCGGCGCCGCATCGACAAGAGCCGCGCCGGTTTCGCCCGCGCCGCTGACGATTTGTACGCAATCCGCCGGAAAGCCCGCCTTTTCCGAGATCTCGCCGATCTTCAAACCAACGAGCGGCGTCAGTTCGGACGGCTTTATCACAACCGTATTGCCCGCCATCAACGCCATCACCGTCTCGCCAAGCGGTATCGAGAACGGATAGTTCCACGCCGGAATGATGCCGACGACGCCAAGCGGATGATAGACGATCTTCGACGAGCGTCCCATCAGCGCGTACAAACCTATGCCGATCTTGTGAGGTTTTAGCAGTTTTTTTGCATTGCGGGCAAAATACTGCATCAGGTCGAGCACCGGCGCGACCTCCATTGATATGGCTTCGCCAAACGGCTTGCCGGATTCGGCTGAGATTAGTTTTGCAATACCGTCTATGTCGGCGAGTATGACCTCACGAGCCGTCATCACTAGCCGACGTCGTTCCGCGAAAGAAGTGTGCCGCCATGCGCCAAACGCCTCGCGCGCACGAGCAACCGCATCAGCGACTTCCTGCGGCGTGGTCACGTGCACGCGTCCGACCTCTTCGCCGGTCGCAGGGTTGTACGACACGATCTGCTCGTCTGCGAGCTGGACTTTTGGTTGAACGGCCATACTAATGATAGTAGCCGTTGCAAATTCTCAAGGCAATCGTGAATCTCGGTCGGTGAGCGGGCATGCGCACCGGATCGATGCGTGGCGAAAAAACGGCTGTTATCAGCGAAGATCGTCGAATGCTCGGCCAAATATCTCAAATGTCGTGCGGCGGCGGTTCGCAGGGTAGCTGGCCGTCGTCGAAGGGCCGGATTTGTCGCCGTCGCGAATCAGAATGAGATCATTGTTGGTGTTGCCGCGGGCGATCAGCAGTTGGCGGCCGTCGGTCGCCCACGTGTAATTCATTATCTTACCCGCCTTAAAATCCGTGATCGGCTTGGCCGGCGAGCCGTCGATCGGTTGTCGCCATAGGTTTTGCGCACCGCCGCGATTTGTCGAGATCGTCAGCGAGCGGCCGTCGGGCGACCACAGGTATTGGTTAATGAGGTTGTTTTCGATTTCGCGTTCGGTTGCGCCGAATTTGTTGTCGACCACGGTGGCGATCATCAGCTTTTTCTGAAACGAGCGAATGTCGAAGGCCATAAACGCGATGCGCTTTCCGTCTTGGGAAATGCGCGGCTGGTAGATGCTCAGGCCCTCGGACTCGAAAAACGTCTCGGCCTCGCCACCGTCGATCGGCATCCGCATTAAGACAAAGCGGTCGCCGTCGACGAGCATTCGCTGAAAGACGACGAACTTTCCGTCCGGCGTCACCTGCGGCGAAAAGTCGGCGACGTTCGGGTTTTCCTCTGTCAGCGCGACTGCGTTCGTCCCGTCCGGATTCGCCTTCCAGATGCGTGAGGACTTGTCTTTTTGCAGGTTATAGATAAGATGTCGGCCGCCGGGCGTGACGACGGGCGAAACCGCGTAACCGGGCTCGGCCAGCAGCGCACGAGCGTTTTTCCCTTCGCGGTCGACGATCCACAGGTCCGTTTCTTTGCCTTCATTATGCGTGTAGATCACGCTGCCGTCCGCCGTTTGCATGAGGCCATGATAACCGAGCATATTGCGCGAATCTGAGACGAATTGCGTCATCGATTTCGTCGCCGGTGAATATCTCCAGAGCGATGAAACGGTGTCGGCCTTTAGCGTGACGAGCATGCGTCCATCAGCCGCGACGCTTGCCTCCGTGTAATCGTTAAAGTCGCTCGTCACCTGTTCGATCGCGGTGTCGGGATAGGTCGCACGCCAAATTTGCACAGGGCTATTCTGCGTCTCACGAGCGGTGAACAAAAATCCCGAACCGTCCGAGAACCAAGCGATATTCGTGACGGCGTAAAACTCGCGTCTGTTCAGCGGCTTCACTGCTTTTTCGTTGACATCGACCTCAGCCAGATCAGTCGAACTTATCAATCCGCCTTGCCGTCGGCCAGCGCCGAGCAAAATCTTCCGGCCGTCGGGCGACCACGCGAGCCGCATCGAAAAAAAGTCGTAGCCGGCAGCCTTTGAGGTCAATAGCGGCTCGGCAGCGAGCGTGTCCGAATTCGCGACAAACACGACGTCGTCATTCGTCTCGGGACGATGTCGGATAAACGCAAACTGGTTACCGTCAGGCGAGAACGTGACGCTGCTATCAACATCCTCCACCAGCTTTTTGGCCGCCCCGCCTAGCGTCGGTACGCGGTAGAGCGTGCTCACCGCGGAATTTGTGTTGCCAAGACAGTAGTAGATGTAACCACCGGTTGGCGAAAATGTGAGTGACGTGAAGTTTACATTCGTCGGCGGTACCACGCTGACGACGCTGTCGGTCGCGATCTGGCGGACGACGAGGCTACGGCTGCCGAATTCGCCCGCGACGTAAGCGACATACTTACCGTCGGGCGAAAGCGATGGCATTAACACGCGTCCGTCCGTGTTGATTCGCGAGATCTGCGGCCTCGCGAATGCTCCGACTGCCAGCGGCGACTGGGACGAAAATTTTTCGTACACGCCGGCACCGGCAATAAGCAGAACGACCGCGCCGACCAACACGGCGGCCGTCACGAGTGTTCTCTTTAACTTACTCGATCGTCGCCCGACGTGTGGATCCGACGCAAACGCACGGCTTTGGTCCGATGTGTAAATGCTGCCGTCCGCCCGTCTGATGATCGTTGGGTTTTCGCTGAAATTCGGCTGGGCTGAGGTATGAACCGACCGCTTGCCACTGTCCGTGTGCTCGAGCTCATGCAGCAGATCGCGTATGTCGAGCGCGAAATCCTTAACGCTCTGGTAGCGCTCGTCGCGGTCCTTCTGCAAGGCCTTGCGAATGATCCGCTGAAGTTCGAGCGGCGCGTTTGGTAAAAACCGCCAGATCGGTTCGTGTTCCTCGTAGATCACGGCCGCCAGCGTGTCCGCCGCGGTATTGCCGGCGAACGGCACATTGCCCGTCGCAAGCTCGTAAAGCACTACACCGAGACTCCATATGTCGGTTCTTGCGTCCACCTCGAGACCGCGGGATTGCTCCGGCGACATATATCTTGCGCTGCCCAACACCATGCCGGGATCGGTGATGTTGCTGCCCGAACTGTCGTCTCGAAAAAGATTTTCGCTCTGTTTTGCAAGGCCGAAGTCGAGAACCTTAACGATCGAGTCTCGCCGCAGCATAATGTTTTCGGGCTTAATATCGCGATGTACAATACCCGCCGCGTGGGCCGCGACGAGGGCATTCGCCATCTGCTCGACGATGCGAAGACTGCGCGATAGGGTCAACGACTCGTTCTGAAGCACCTCGCGCAGCGTCCGACCGTCGACGAATTCGGTCGCAAGAAAACTGCCGTGCTCGTCTTCGCCGATCTCGTAAATTGTGATTATGTTTGGGTGATTTAGCGCTGAAACGACGCGCGCCTCTTGCCGGAATCTTAGTTTGCGGTCGGGGTCGGTCGTAAATTCGCTCGGCAGGATCTTTATCGCGACGTTGCGGCCAAGCTCAGAGTCGTGAGCCGAATAAACCTCGCCCATTCCGCCCTTACCGATTATTGACCGGATCTCGTAACGACCGAGATGTTGACCCGTGAGCATTGGTGTTTTCCAAATTCGCGTCGAACGCGACGAATAAAATCTAGCCCCTTCAAAAAACTAAACACCGCAACCAACGCCGTTGTGACAACTTTTTTGCGTGAATGGCGGTGTCAAATAACGCTTAACCTGGATTTTTAAACGAGTCAGCTCGTGATGAAAGTTTCAATTATTTTGTAGTTAGCTCTATCGGTGTGTAGATGGGTGTTGTCGGGTATCAACCGCAGATGAGGCAGATAACACAGATCAAAAACAATAATTTTTTCTTTTTATCTGCTTCATCTGCTTTATCAGCGGTTAACTTACTTCAGCATACTTTCAACTACGCCGTATGACGCGTCGATTGCAAGCCCGAGTTTGTCAGGCTCGGTGCCGCCGCCCTCGGCCATGTCAGCTCGCCCGCCGCCTTTGCCGCCGACGATCGGCACGAGTTCTCTAATGACGTTGCCGGCTTTTACTTTGTCCGTGAGATCGTCGGATACGCGGACGATGATGCTGACCTTGCCTTCGGACGCGCGGCCGAGAATGACGACGCCCGATTTTAAACGCGCGAGCAAAGTGTCCGAAAGCTGTCGCTGGCCGTTAGCATCGAGGCCATCAACTTGTTTTGCCAAAACCTTCACGCCGGCGATGTCACGAGCTTCGTCGCTGTTCGAAGATGCCTCGCCGATCGTATCGGTTGCGATCTTTAACTTCAGCTCGTCCATCTCCTTGCGGGTTTTCTTAAGCTCTTCGGCAAGTTTGGCGATCGCGTTTGGTAAGTTATCTCGTTGCGTGTTCAAAGCTCCCAAGCTTGCATCGATCAGCCGCTCGTCTTCGCGAAATCTCTCAAACGCGTCAAAGCCTGTGATCGCGCGAATGCGACGCACGCCCGACGCGATCGCTTCGTCCGCCGTGATCTTGAAACTTCCGATATCACCCGTCGCACGCACATGCGTGCCGCCGCAAAGCTCTTTTGAAAAAGCTCCGTCACCGACTGAAAGCACGCGAACTTCGCCGCCGTACTTCTCGCCAAACATCGCTACCGCACCCGAATGCATCGCGTCCTCAAGCGCCATCATATCCGTCGTAACCGGTTCATTTTGCACGATATAGCGGTTTACGAGGTCTTCGACCTCGGCAATCTCGCCGTCGCTCATCGGCTGGTAATGCGTAAAGTCGAACCGCAGATAACTAGGTGCAACAACCGACCCGGCCTGCTTCACATGCGAACC
>JANOGL010000274.1:0-18719 GCA_031405985.1 Acidobacteriota bacterium
GGGCGGAAATACTTTGAATAGTTTTTGCCACAGAGCACACAGAGAAATTGGAGGAGATTACTAAGATGAAAAGGCTGATGATTTTTGCCCTGATATTGGTTACTGCAGGTGTTGTAGTCGCTCAAACCGACAAAGACTTTGTTTCAACTCGCGAGATGGATCGTATTAACTGGATGGAATTCAGAGACATCGTGCCGTCAAAGATCACGACCGTCTTGCTGCCGACCGGCACGCTCGAGCCGCATGGCGTGATCAACAACGGTGCAGATAACACGGCGCCGTTTTCGATGGCGAAGACGATCGCAAAGAGGACCAACGCGATGATCGCGCCGACTTTGTCATACGGCATTACCGGCTCGATGGAAGCGTATCCCGGCGCGTTTCAGATCACGGAAGCCGCGTACCGGCCGTTCGTTAAACAGATTCTCGAAGGCCTTGCGAAAAACGGCTTTCGCAATATCATCATCCTCAATGGTCACGGTGGCGGGCAGACGGCTGTGCTGCAATCGGTCGCCGCCGAAGTCGCGACTGAAAAGCGCGTTCGGACGCTCGTCATCAACTGGTGGTCGTTCGCTTCCGATGAGACAAAAGAAGTTTTTGGCGAGGACGGCGGCCACGCCGGCTGGAACGAAACCGCCTTCATTCAGGCCATCGATCCGACGCTCGTGCATCCTGAAAAATACACCGGTCCCGAGATGACGACCGCAAATCCGGCTCCGGGCACATGGTCGGCCGTGCCTTCGCCTTCGTCGATCGGGCTCTACCAAAAAGGACAAGGCTTCCCAAAGTTTGATCAGGCAAAGGCAGATCTCTATTACAAAAAAGTCACTGATAAAGTCGCAAACTTAATTATCGAAATCGTAAAGAAGTGGAATCTCGCTGGACTGTGACTTGCTACCGCTTCCAGTAATTTTTGATTTTGAGATCGAGATAGGGGAAGGCGCAGTATTCGACGTTGCGGCCCGATTCGCGCAGGGTTGTGACCATACCGATGGCGGCGTCGGCGTTGCGTGTGTGGACGATGATCGTCGCGGCGCGCTGCAGTTCGGGACGTTCGTTTAGGAATTCGGCGATCGCATGGCCCGTGTTGGCTTCGTCGCCGTGATCGTTCGATTCGTAATGATGCGGCAGAAGGTCGTGATCGAGAAAGATCGCGTCGTAAGCATATTCCGTAAGTAGTTCCTTTGCCTCGGTGACATCGACCGCAACGTGCAATTCATCGCCTACAAAGCGCTTCTTGAACCAGCGGTGCCGACGTTCGTCGTCATCGAGCAGCATCACGCGTATCGGGTTTCGCTCTGCGCTCATGTCCGCAATACCGAATCTGATCATCAAACTTCTTACGATACCCATAAAACTTCAAGACCGGAATCAATATACCACACGCGACCACACTTGAAAGTTGATAATTGACAGTTAATAGTTGATAGTTATCAGTTACCAACAATGCCCCGGGAAACTACTAACAAGCCTAACCTCGTCGCCGTTCCGAACGCAGTTTCGCCCGTTGAATCGAATGAAAACGTGCTTGAGTACGAGTGTTCTGTCTGCCAGGACACAGGCCTGGAATTCGTCGCCGGCAAAGGCGCGCGTGTGTGTTCGTGTCGCAAACAAAGATCGCGAGAAGATCAATTTCTTAACGTCCGGCTGCCGCGCCGATATGACGGATTTCATTTTCACAACTACAAGCCGCAGACTCCATCGCAAGATGCCGCATTCAAACTTTCGGCTTCATTAGCAATGGAATTTCCCGCCGTCGATCGCGGGCTGCTGCTCATGGGTAACGTCGGCGTCGGTAAAACACATCTCGCGGTGTCGATCTTAAAAGGCCTTACCGAGCGCGGATTTAATTGTCTCTTTTACGAATTTGGTTCACTTTTGAAGGAAATTCAGGATTCCTACAATCCGAACACGTTCACATCAGAGCTGAGCGTGCTCGCTCCGGTTCTCAATTCCGACGTGCTCGTTCTCGACGAACTAGGAGCCTCAAAGCCGACAGATTGGGTGCGCGATACGATGGCTCACATCATAAACACTCGCTATAACGATAAGAAACTTACGATTTTTACCACAAATTATCTCGATATTAGGCCGAGTGACCGTGAAGAGACGCTCGAAGACCGAATTGGTTCGCGCCTTCGTTCGCGGCTCTTCGAGATGTGCAAAACCATAATGATCGACGGCCGCGATTACCGGCGAAAATTCGATATGCCATCATCTGCCAACACTGTTAAAACTTCTTGAATTAGTTCAACTTGACTGATATACTCTAGTTGCTCAAGCGCCCGCTTGAGCACAAGGAGAATATATGCTTTCCACCAACACTCTCCTCAGGGATGGCAGATATCGAATTGGACACGCAATCTCTTCCGGCCAGTTAGGCGCGATCTACACGGCCGAAGATCAGACTACAAAACAACAGGTTGCACTAATCGTAAGCACGGTCGGCAAGGCTGACACTGACGACAACCAAATCGAGAATCTGATAAGTCTTCACCACGACGGCTTGGTTCGCATTACCGACAACTTTCAGGAGAACGGTCTTGCATACCAAATCACAGAGCCGATAAGAATGCTGGAGATTTTCGCCGTAACTGAGGCAAGGCCAAACGAATCCGAAGTCGCCGAAACTTTTGCGCAGCTGAGCCCCATCATGCTCGCGCTTGATGCTTTGCGAAAAGAATTTCCGAGGCTGAGATTCATCGAGATACTGCCCGAGAACATAATCGAGACCGCCGACGGCAAATTTAAATTGCTGTTTATCGACACCCCGGGAATTCTCTTCGCGCGCAATCCGCCCGATTCGCCATACTTGCCGTTCGAGCGCGTTTGGGACGAACTCGATATGATCTCGCAACGTGCCTTTTATCGTGCATTCGACGACGTTGCGCTCGAATCACTCGAAGCTCCACCCGACGAACGTAGCGACATTTATTCGCTCGGAGCGGTTTTTTACAAGCTGTTGACTTCACATTCGCCGTTGACCGCGTTCGAACGCGCGTTTGAAATGCTGGAAACGAAAAAAGACGCGCTGCAATCTCTAACGTCGTTGAATCCGGCTGTAAGTCAGGCCCAATCGCAATTCGTGATGAAAATTCTCGAACTAAAACGCGAAGATCGATTTGCGTCGTTTGACGAAGCGATTTTGAGCCTGCCATCGTCTTCGCAAAGAAACGACATTCGCGTTTCGCAACAACACGTAGTCGAGAGCGACGACCATGACTTGCTCGAGATCCCATTCGAATTGGAGCCTGAACGAATCGATGACGCAACCAACGGCCATCACGACAACGCTCCAGTTTTGGACGAACTCGTCTCGCTGTCTTCAAGGGAGGTCACACCCGAATCGGCGTCGTACACTGAAGAGCTCGATTCTTTTGTTCAGCAGTTTTATGCTCAGGATCGCGTTGAAGAGAAAATTGCACAAGAGGAAATAGTTGAAGAAGAAGAAGAGGAGGTTGGATTTTCAGCGACGGTGCCTGTTATCGGGAAAAATTATGACACGACAGTTTTCTCAGTAGCAGCTCAAGAAGCCCCGCAGAACTCGGGCCGTACGAAGTTGATCGGATTGGCTGCGGCCGGCATAGTGGTCGTCGGCGTCGGCGGTTTTGGATTGGTGAGCTTTATGTCATCGGGGAGCTCGGATCAGCCGGAGAAACAAACTACCTATCAGGCTCCGACCACGTCTTTATCTGAGCCTCAGCAGCAACCATCACCTGCGACAGAATCGGCCAATCCAACGTTGACAACTACAAACGATGTTCCACAAGTTGCCGAAAGTGAGACGGATGCAAAACCGAATTCAGCAAAAGCTCGCCCGCAGGTTGCCGGAGTTAAACCCAAACCGACCGACAATAAACCGGCAGCAAAACAGGAACAGAGGCCTAAAAAGAAGATCACGGTCGATGATCTTCTTAATTAACCAGCTTAGATATATGAATACGACAGTCTCTTTAATCGCACGAAAAATGTTTGCCCTCGCCGCAGTTGCATTTACCATATGTGTCAGCGGTGTTTTGTATCACGTCGCCGCGCAGGGACGCGAACTTAGCCTCGCAGATATCTTGATCGCGTTGCGTTCGAAAAAAGCGGTCATCGAAGAAAAAAATAAGATTCTCGTAGGCGCCGTCAAAGAACGCGGCATAACCTTTACCCTCACACCCGAGATCGAGAAAGAACTTGGCAATACCGGTGCGCGTGTCGAGCTGATCGCAGCAATTCGTGATCGAGCGCCAAAGCCAAAGACCGAATCCGGCGAACCTGTACAAACTGAAGTTCAGTCGCCTGTCGTAAAATCTCCGCCACCCCCGGACTTCGCGTTTTATCGCTCGCGAGCAACGCAAGAAATGACAGCGAACAATCTCGACGCAGCGATGTCGGATCTCGACAAAGCAATTGAGTTAAAACCCGGCGACGCAGGTTCGTATGTCGATAAGGGAATAATCTTCACACGAAGAGAAAATTACGGAGCAGCGATCGAACAGTATTCAAAAGCGATCGAGATGAATCCGAACTACGCGCTCGCCTTCTACAATCGCGGCACAGTCAAAGAGAAACTCGGCAAAACTGAAGAAGCTCTCGCGGACTATCAAAAATCGTCCGATCTTGATCCCACAAACGAACTCGCAAAATCGACCATCACGCGCCTAAAACTTGTTTTAGCCGAAGCTGAAGCCGCCGCCAATGCAAGAGCGGCGGAGAAGGCCGCTGAAGACGCACGGCTCGCCGCGGCGGCAAAGCGTCCCCTAGTCATCAACGCGGGAGCACTCAATCCTTACGCGATAAAACTAGTGATGCCTCTCTACACTGCGATTGATAAAAGAATGGGAATTCAAGGCAAAGTTACTGTGTCGATCAAGCTGGATGAGGATGGTAAAGTCGTGAGCGCAAAAGCTATGGACGGCCCGAAACAACTGTGGAATGCGGCCGAGACGGCGATAAAACAAACAAAATTCAAGCCGGTGATGCTCGACGGCAAGCCGATCGCCGCGACCGGTTCTATCACATTCAATTTTACGCTGAACTAATTGGTTAGTAGCTTGCGGTTGAGGTTTCGGTCTTAACGCCGCTGGCTTCTTGCGCGATCTTGACGCCGACCGACGCTCCGATTCGTGTAGCGCCAGCCTCGAACATCGCACGCGCGTCGTCGATTCCCTTCACGCCACCGCTCGCTTTTACGCCAAGCGCCTTGCCGACCGTGTGTCGCATCAGTGCGACATCATTGGCCGTCGCTCCGCCTTTCGCAAAGCCTGTCGAAGTCTTTACAAAATCAGCACCTGCATTTTTTGCAGCGAGACAAGCTCGTACTTTTTCTTCGTCAGTCAGAAGCGCAGTTTCGATGATAACTTTGCAGAGAATGTGGTTTTCGTGAGCAGCCTCGACAACTGCGCGAATGTCGTCCTCAACTGCGCAATCGTCGCCCGACTTTAATGCTCCAATGTTGATGACCATATCGACTTCGCGTGCTCCGTTAAAGATCGCACGGCGAGCCTCATAAGCTTTTACATCCGACAGCGTCGCCCCGAGCGGAAAGCCGATTACCGTGCAAACCGGTACGCCAGAGTCTTTCAGGAACTCATTCGCTTGCTTTACCCAACCCGGGTTTACACAAACCGACGCAAAACCAAATTGCGCCGCCTCGTCACATAGTTTCTTAATATCTTGAATCGATGCTTCCGGTTTTAGCAGCGTGTGATCGATCAAACTCGCCCAGTCGTGGGCCGTCGCCGTCTCGCCAAGCACGATACCAATCCGCTCGGCACCGGCGTCCACGATTCGCTGCACATCCGCGTGGCAAAACGTCGGACAATACTCCTCACCTGACAATTTGGCCATCACCATGTCGGTGATCTGGTCGATCAATTGGTCGTAATTGCCGTTATTTTGCATTTGTTCTTTGCCACTTTTTTTGCGGCCTTTGCGGCTTTGCGGGCAATATTCAGTTTCCCGCAAAGTCGCAAAGAACGCAAAGAAAACCTAAATCCGATATTGCTTATCGATGTTATCGATCTTGCCGACGCGTTTTTTATGCCGTTCCTCACTAATGTCAGTCGAGATAAACGCCTCGACGATTTGCTTGATCTCTTCAAACGAATTTTGTCCGGCGCCAAGCGTTAGAACATTTGCGCCGTTATGCTCACGAGAGTTTTTCGCAAGCGCGACACTGTAACACTGGGCGGCTCGAACATTTGGAACTTTGTTCGCGGTCATCGCGCTGCCGATTCCGGCTCCGTCGATGATAATTCCGATATCGACCTGGCGTCCGCTGACCGATTTGGCCACAGCATGCGCAAAGTCAGGATAATCGACGGGGTCTTCGCTGTCGGTGCCAAAATCGCGGACGTTCAAACCAAAATCAGTAAGATAATCTTTTATCTGCTCTTTGAGTTTAAAACCGCCGTGATCGGAGCCGATCGCGACCGAACGCACTTTTACCGCATCTTTGCGCGGCGCTTTACGGATCAGCTCGATCTTTAGATCACTCACGATATCGCTCGCTAAGGGCGTAAATTTCACATTTTCAGCCACGCGGAGGCGGGAACCTGGCTCGAGTCCGCGAAGGTCGTCCTCCGTCAGAAGAGATCTTGCAGATTCGTCGCGATCCCACTCGCGCCCCATCTTTTCCTGCAAAGAGTTGACGATGACATGCTCGGGCGGATGGTCGGGAAGCTGAGCCGGCGCGGCTTCACCTTCGGTCGGCACGGTCGCCAGCACTTGTCTTACAAGTTCGCGGACGCGATCTCGGGTTTCTTTGTTTGTTTCGGACATAAGCCTCAAACTTGAAGTTAACCTATGTTTGCAATAGTATTTGTAAAAACCTTTCCAATCAACCGACGAGGAAAATATGGCCGCAGAATCGACACAAATGGCAGGCACTGAATTTACTAATGCGAATCTCGAAGTCCTTTATTCCAAGGTTCAGATAAAAACTCGCATCGACGAATTAGGTGAGCAAATCACTCGTGATTACGCAGGCAAAGAGCTGGTTTTGGTGAGCGTTTTGAAAGGTTCGTGCGTCTTCCTCGCCGATCTTATGCGTGCTATCGACCTGAATCTCACAATCGACTTTATGTCGGTTTCGAGCTACAAAGACGGCACAAAATCGACCGGCGACGTCGAGATTCTAAAGGATTTGAGCAATTCGATCCGCGGAAAAGACGTGCTTGTCGTCGAAGACATCATCGACACCGGCCTCACATTGTCGCGGCTGCTCGACATTCTCGGCTCACGCGGCGCGGCATCAATTAAGCTCGCGAGCTTTCTCGACAAACCCGAGCCACGCATCAAAACTGCTCCTAAGATCGATTACATAGGTTTTGTCGTGCCAAACAAATTCGTCGTCGGCTACGGCCTAGACGCCGCCGGACGTTATCGCAATCTGCCGTTTATCGCGATCGTCAAGGATCCCTCCGCTGCGTAGATATTACCCACGAAACACACGAAAGACGCGAAAGGAGAAATTCCGAATTTAGTGCTTTTCGTGTGTTTCGTGGGCGAATAGTTTGACGTGTCTTTTTGTTTTCCGTATAATCTGACGTTTTCGATTGTCGGGTGAATTCCCGCCTTTCGCGGGAGCTAACAAATGAGTTACGCAATTATAAAAACAGGTGGAAAGCAGTTTGCGGTCGAGAGCGGACAGACGCTTCGCGTACCGACGCTCAAGGCTGACGCAGGCAAAAAGGTCGATGTCGACACGATGCTCTCAGGTGGCAACGTCGGAGCGGGATCGATAAAAGCAACCGTTGTCGCTCACGGTAAAGACGATAAGATCATTGTTTTCAAAAAAAAGCGTCGCAAGCAGTACAAACGCAAACAAGGCCACAGGCAAGGGTTTACGGAGATTAAGATCGACTAGGATTAGTTATGGCTCATAAGAAAGGAGTAGGTTCATCCAGAAACGGCCGCGACTCAAATGCACAACGGCTCGGTTTGAAGAAATTCGGCGGCCAGCACGTCCTCGGCGGCAACATTCTGGCGCGTCAGCGCGGCACGAAATGGAAGCCCGGCAACAACGTCGGCCGCGGTAAAGACGACACGCTGTTCTCGCTTATCGAGGGCTTCGTCAAGTTCGAGGACAAAGGCCGTAAAGGTAAATTCATCAGCGTCTATGTCGAAGGCGCAGCTGAGCTTGCACTGAAAGCCGCGTAGTCAGAATCGCCTGCGGTAGCGAGCAGTTGGAGAAAAAAATCTTCAATTTGAGCACACGAAGAACGCGTGTGCTTTTTCTTTACTAAGATAAACACCAATCAGTTACAATTAGTTCAATGTTGCCGGGCGAAGAACTTATACAACAAGGCATCGACGACCTCGCTGCCGGTCGTGAGACGATTCAATCGTTGCTAGTTTCGATCGGTTCGCCACGGTTGCGACAGATCGGCGTGAATGTCCCTGAATCTACATTTCCTAAGCCTGAACATCGTCTCTACGAACTCCTCAGAGCCGAAGACGCCGACTCGGCACATTCCCGATACAACGCATTAATACGACGATTAGTGAGTTTCGAACGTGCTGCGTGATGAGAAACCTGACGAGCAAAGCAAGCGTCGAGGAGTTTATACGCGGCGTATCTCGGCACGCCAAAACCGAATGCCGCGTTTATTTCACCGGCGGCGTGACTGCGGTGTTAATGGATTGGCGTGAGTCGACAGTCGATATTGACATTAAATTTGAGCCCGAACTTGATGACGTTTTTCGCGCGCTGCCCGAGTTAAAAGAGCGTCTACAAATAAATGTCGAGCTTGCCGCACCGTCGGATTTTATTCCCGAATTGCCCGGCTGGCGCGATCGTTCTCAATTCATCGCCTGCGAGGGCAAAGTCAGTTTTTATCACTACGATCCTTACAGTCAGGCATTGTCAAAGATCGAACGCGGCCACGCGCAGGATGTCGCGGACGTTAAGTCGATGTTGGCTGATAGGCTAATCGAACTCGACAAACTGATTGGTTTCTTCGAAAAGATAAAACCGAATTTGTACAAATATCCCGCGATCGATCCGAAAAAGTTTGCCGATGCTCTGAATCGTTTTGTAAACGAATCATAGAAAGACTAATTTTCCCACCACTGCTTCACCGCGTTTGGCGAATTTGACGGCACAGGGAACATATTTCCGAGTTTTGGAACGCGTGCGGCCATCGCCTTGCCCTCTATCGAGGTCCACGGCAATCCATAAAAAAGGCCGTTCGACGCTCCGGCAAGCCGCTTGTCGAGAGCACTACCGGCTGGCGGAATCATCATATCGACAAGATACGAATTGTAACCGAGATTGATATTACTGCTCTGCTCACGGTGAACGGCAGGGCGGCCATTTGTGACGGTGAATTTCCAAGTTCGCCAAACTTCGCCGTTATTCATCAACGAGCATTCCCAACTCCCCAGATTATCGTCGAGCGCCGGCCGCGGATTCCAGCGATTCCTCTTTTCGCCCCATGTAATCGGCGCGAGCAAGCGAACCACGTGATAACCGATCTCATCCTGATATTCTGTACCGCGTTGATACTTTGGGGCGATCCTGTCCTGATGAATCACGGTATAGAACATCTCGCGATAGCTTAACGCTTGATCCGCAAAGCCGTCCGGGCCTTCGAAAATGATCCGCTTGCCGTTGACCGAGCAACGCATATAGCCGTGCGGAAGGTTTTTGCCGACCTCCGACGGCGAAAGGCTGAAATAAAACTCGACATGATTCGCCCCGAGCCGCTCGGGTGAACTGATACGTGCCAAGTAACCCGGGTATTCGCGCGGCCGCAAGTGAACCCAGCTCACCGGAGCCTCGCTGTGGCGGTTAATGTAATACTGCGGCGGCGAAAGCCCGGCTTCCTGCCCCGAACGCACGCGATTGACCGTTTTTACGTCGATCTTGTAATTGCGAACCAGCTTTTCTTCATCCGTCTGACCGTTGACCGTGTAAATCATCACGTCGAATAGGCCGATCTCCTTTGTCGCCGTGTCTTTTCGCCAGCAATCGACGGTGTTCATAAAACTCTCGTCGAGCGCACCGGTCGTGTTGCTATATCTCGCGGTCTCGCAACGGGTCGTCGCCACGGGCTTGCCGGTACGCGAAACTACAATCTTGAACGCGCTCCTAACCGGATATTCGCCAAACACTCTCAGATTCGTCTTCAAAAACCAGCCCGTACTATAAGGGATATTATTCCCCCCGAGAGCCTCGCCATTAACGGCCTCAAACCACGTAAAGCCATCGTCGAGGACATCCTGCCGCCCAGCGGCAAAATTATTAGCGCAAAAAACCGATATCGCGATAAGCAAAAGCAACTTTCTCATAGTCTAAAAAGAGTAATTCAAGACTTCAAATTTTGCAAAAAAAGCAAAAACTTCACGGAAAAGAATTTTTTTCACCATAATATTTTTCGTCTATGGGATTGCGGTTTACGCATGCCAAAACTGTCTGCGCGCCGATGTCGTTATTATCAAAACACTTGACGGATTTTCCACATTTTCATGCACAGTTTTCCCACAGCGTTTTCCACAGTATTTGCACAGAACGTCCATAAAATAGGGGTGAAAGTTAAAGTACTTTCTACTTGACTTCTGTTTTGACGGGTGTAAGATACCCATACAGTCGAGATTGCTTACGGGCATTTTGACCGGCATCGAGAGGTGGAACGGAGGTGGTGACACACCGTTCGAAAGACGGAAGGAGCGGAAAGCCGCCGTCTGAAACGCTTGAAGCCGAAGCCGAAAGGCTTGGCGCCGATGGGTTGGCAAATCGCATCGGAGTTGCTCGGATAAAAACGAGTAACGCCCAGTTGGAAATGATCAGCCAGACGGGTGCAACGCCGCTCACAGTCTTCGGACAGTGAGCCTCGTTGCCGGGAACGTAACCGGCGGTGGAGGTAAAGCCACCAAACAAAAACCTAACGGCATTGACGCTTCGGGCGTCAACGTGAAACGCAAGTGGATCGGGTGCTGACCGGAGAAGAAGCTACCCGCTTGAAGCGTCTTCGGAATAAAAAAACGGCGACTGGAACGTGTACATGCGAGAGTCGCCAACCTTTTGAGAGCACTTCGGTGCTTGCTGAAGGAATAACAAAAGCGTCGAATCGAGCAATCGAAGCGGCGCTTTTGTTTTGTTCGTGTCCCTATTATTCGTATCGAAGCGCGTCGATAGGATTCAACCTTGCCGCCTTCCACGCCGGGAGAAGGCCAAAGACCACGCCCAGACCTACCGAAACGCAAAAGCCGACGATCGGAGCCCAAAGTGGAATATATGTGGGCAAAATCATCTTTATCAGCAGCGACAGCAATACCCCAATCACGATTCCTAAAACGCCCCCGAGCCCCGTCAGCGTTGCCGCCTCGATCAAAAATTGCGTGATAATATCGATGCTTCGCGCACCAATCGCCTTGCGGACGCCTATCTCTTTTGTACGTTCGGTGACCGAGACGAGCATGACGTTCATGACGCCGATGCCGCCGATCAGTAGCCCGACACTTGAGATCGCAACCATCAAAATAAAAATTCCACTCGTTATCGCACCAAACTGCTGGATGATCTGGTCCGAAGTCTGCACGCCGAAGTTGTTTGGTTTATCCCAAGGCACTTTCCTTGTGCGGCGCAGAATGTTTTTCATCTCTTCGAGCGCGTCGTTCATCTTGCCGGGCTTCGCCGTCGCCATGATGAAGCAGTCTTCGTTCGCTGGATAAAGCTGCTTGATGGTCTTAAACGGGAGATAGACCGCCTTGTTCTCGTTATTTGGATCCTCAGCACCGATTAAGAAGATCTCGCGCTCTTTGAGTACGCCGATAATACGATAATTGCGGCCCTCGATCTGAATGTCCTGGTCGAGCGCCTTCGAATACGGAAACAACGTGTTCGCGACATCTACGCCGATGACAGCGACCTTTCCGCGTTGTGCTTCTTCAATATCGGTGAAGTAACGCCCTTCGGCCAAGTTTGTCACGCCCATTTGAAAATAGTCTGCCGCCGCGCCTTGCACGGTCGCGTTCGTCATCTCAACCTCCTTGTTGCGAACATTTACGCGTTCCGTAAACGGCCCGGAGACGAAATCGACCGGCGACATGAACGGCGAAACATACTCGCAGTTCACACACTCTGAGCGAATCGCTTCGGCGTCCGCTTCCGTAAGAGGTGGACGCGTTCTCTCTTCCATCGACGGATTAAAGTTAAAACCCGGATCGAATTTGAAAGCGTAGATCGAATTTGTCCCAAACGACTCGATCTCCTTTGAAACGCGCGAATCGATACCGGAGACAAAAGCTGCGATTACGATAACTGTGACCGTGCCGACGACAACGCCGAGAATCGTGAGAAACGAACGCAGCTTATGTTGGCGCAGCGTGTCGAACGCCATCAGCAGATTCTCGTAAAAATTTGAACGAGGAAAATTCATCAACCTTAATCCGCTCTTAATGCTTCTATCGGGTCGAGCCGCGCGGCTTTCCACGCAGGATAGACACCGGAAACTAGCCCAACACCGCTAGAAACAAACAACGCAATGGCCGTCCAGATTAGTGGCAAGGCCGTCGGCACGGATAGGGCGACGGCGACGAGTTTTGCAATCAGATAAGCAATGCAGACGCCGATTGATCCGCCGACCAATGCGAGGGCCGTCGATTCGGCAAGGAACTGCTTCAAGATATCGCCCTGCTTCGCCCCGATACTTTTGCGGATGCCAATCTCCTTTGTTCGTTCAGTCACGCTGACGAGCATGATGTTCATGATGACGATGCCGCCGACGACCAGCGAGATCGACGTGACGCCGATCGCGGCGATTTGAATCGTGCCAAAGATCGCGTCACGCAATTCGTTTATCGCCTCGGGAGTGACAATCCCGAAATTATCTTTTTCCGAAGGTTCGAGTTTGCGACGCACGCGCATCAGCGTTCGCGCTTCTTCGAGTGCCTCGTCGTATGTCTCGGGACTCGTCGATGTAACGGAAATCGTAATCGAGCGACGCACGCCGTAGATCGATAGAAACGTCGAAAGTGGAATCGAAACATACATGTCGCGCGACTGACCAAACGCCGAGCCGAGCTCCGTGCCGACGCCAATAACTTGAAATGGACGACCGTCGATCTTGATCGACTGTCCGACCGGATTGCTCGATGAAAACAGTTTCTCCGCAGTTTCAACGCCGATAAAACAGACTAGCCTACGCGATTCTTCTTCGGCATTGATAAAGTAACGCCCGCGACCGGTTTCGATCTTTTCGATCTCAGCAATATTCGGCGTCGTAGCTTTGAGCTGAACATTCATCAGCGACTTGTCACCGAATTTAATGTCGGCCATCGAAATGGACTTGCCACCGGCATCGTTGATGTTGCCGCCGTGATTCTTTAGCGCACGCATGTCGTCGAGCGTGACATCTTTGTTGCGACGGCGAGCGGCGTTTAGCACCTCGACGCTCGAGTAATCTTCGATGGAATAACGCTGCACGCTGAACGCGTTCGTGCCGATATTCGCGATCTTTTCGTCAACGTAGGCATTGAAGCCTTCGATCAGCGACACGACAACAATCACCGTCGCGACACCGAAGATCACGCCGAGCAGGGTCAAAAACGACCGCAATTTGTGCGACCAAATCGAATCGAAAGCTAATTTTAGCGCTTCGAAAAACGGCATGCTTACACAATATCAATTTATCAATTACGACTGCTAGTCGGTTATGGTTTCGCGTCGGCTGTGTTTAGTTTTTGCCAAGGCGATTCACAAAACCTTACAATCAAAGCTTCGATGTTCATTGATCGAGTCAAAATTCGAGTTAAAGCGGGCGACGGCGGTAATGGCGTCACGGCTTTTCGGCGCGAAAAGTTTGTGCCGCGTGGCGGGCCTTCCGGCGGTGACGGCGGTGTCGGCGGAAGTGTTTGGCTCGAATCTGACGAAGGCCTGAATACGCTGCTGCATCTGCGCTACAACCCCGAGCACAAAGCCGAACGTGGTCGCCATGGCGAAGGTTCGAATCGTTATGGCAAAGACGGCGAAGATGCGATCGTAAAAGTTCCGGTTGGCACGCAGGTTTTCGATGCTGCGACGAATGAGCTAATTTTTGATTTTACGGAGGTCGGTCAACGTTTCCGCGCAGTAAAGGGCGGGAAAGGCGGCTGGGGCAACTCACACTTCGCGACGCCGACACAACAGGCGCCAAAATATCACTACACCGGTCGGCCTGGCGAAGAAAAAGAGCTGCAACTTGAGTTAAAACTGATTGCCGATGTCGGTCTCGTCGGCTTTCCAAACGCGGGCAAGTCGACATTGATCTCCGTCATCTCGGCGGCAAAACCGAAGATCGCCGATTACCCGTTTACGACGCTCGAACCGAATCTCGGCGTCGTTGATATGGGCGACTATCGAACGTTCGTCGTTGCCGACATTCCCGGCCTTATCGAAGGAGCCTCGGAAGGTGCAGGGCTCGGCGACAGATTCTTGCGGCACGTCGAACGCACGAAATTGATGCTTCATCTCGTCGATGTCAGTTCCCTTTCCGGCCGAGACCCTGTTGCCGATTACGAGATCATAAACCGCGAGCTTGGTAATTACGATGCCGACCTTGCTGCGCGCCCTCAAATGGTCGTGGCGACTAAGATTGATGCATTGGACGATCCCGAACGCGTGGAAAACCTAAGGAAAAGGGCAAAAAAAGACCGAAGACAGTTTTTCGAGATTTCGTCGGTTACAAACGTCGGAGTAAAACAACTAGTAAACCGAGTTGCGGAAGTGCTGAAAGAATTAGCCACAGAGAACACAAAGAGCTCCGAGAAATTAACCTCAAACTAGACCTCTGTGAACTCTGTGGCAGAAAACTAATGAAACGAATCGCATTTTACGGCGGAAGCTTTGATCCGGTTCATAACGCTCATCTGGCGCTCGCTCGCGCCGTTGTCGAGCAGTTTGTGTTTGTAGATTTTGTTTTCGTTACTGCCTTTCAAGCGCCGCCTAAAGTTCGTCTAAAAACAACTTAAGCCTATGATCGATACGCTATGCTGTGTCTGCTGACCGCAAACAGACCGAACATCAGCGTCTCAAAGATCGAAATCGAGATGCCGGAAAAGCCGTATTCCGTAGAAACTCTGAAAAGGATTAAGGCTGAGCTTATGGGCGACAAGATTTTTTTTGTTATAGGTGCAGACTCATGGATGGATATAAAAACCTGGCGTGAATGGCAAACGGTGCTTTTGATGACGAATGTTATTGTGATGACGCGCCCCGGTTATGAAATTAGCTTTGACCATGTGACTGACGAGATCCGCAATCGAATCATTGATCTTCGCGGTCACGATCTCAACGATAAAATGCCGACGACCGAAGATCGAATCTTCGTCACGGACGCGGTAAATCTCGACGTCTCAGCGACCAACATTCGTCGCAAGATCCGAGAAGTGGACGCTTCGTGGCGCGATGATGTGCCGAAGGAAGTTGCAAATTACATCGAAAAATATCAGATTTATAGTTAGATGGAAGAAACTCAGGAAAGGTCGCTTAAACGCGATGCAGTCAAAATCGAAATCTCCGAAACGCCCACGCCATTTTCAGAACTCGACCCCGACGTACAATTGGCGATAAATTGCGCGGCTGAAAAAAAGGCATTCGACATCGTCGCCCTCGATCTGCGCGAGATCGCTAGCTTTGCGGAAATTTTTGTTATCGCGAGCGGGGCGAATCAGCGGCAAGTGCAGGCGATCGCCGACGAGATAACAGAGCAGTTAAAGACGCGGCTACGAACTCGTCCCGTTCGAATTGAAGGTTACGGTTCTGCCGAATGGGTGCTCGTCGATTACGGCGATTTTATCGTCCATATCTTTAACAAAGAGGCTCGTGAGTTTTACGATCTTGCGCGTCTGTGGCGCGATGCTCGTCGTGTTGAGCTTCCTGCCGACTTGTAATGAAATTCAGTTTTATCTGGGTCGGTAAAACTCGCGATAAGAATTGGCGCGAGTTGCAGGATGATTATCTGCAACGCCTGTCGCATTTCGTGAAATGCGAAATAGTCGAAGTTCGTGACTCTTCAGGAATCGCTGCGTGCGAAACAGAAGGCAACCGAATCCTCGAAAAAGTGAATCAAAACGCCTTTGTTTGCTTGCTCGACGTTGGCGGTAAAATCGTCACTTCGCAAGATCTGGCCGCTCAAGTAGAGAAATGGCAAAACACCGGTTTAAAGGAAATCGCCTTTATTATCGGCGGTGCGACTGGCGTATCGCCTCAGGTTGCGGCACGGGCGGACTTTAAGGTATCCTTGTCGTTTCTCACGTTTACGCACGAAATGGTTCGTGTCGTATTGATTGAGCAACTTTATAGAGCATTTACGATTATTAAGGGGTTTCCGTATCACAAATGAGTAAATTGAGCGCTAAAAACGCAAAAGAGATCAGAGAAAAACTCATGCAGGAGCGTGAGGCAATTGTCAAAAAACTTAACGGCAACGACCTGTCGATCGACGCCGCCGAAACGCCCGATCCGGTCGATCTTGCTGTCCGTAACTATTCTAAGAACGTCATGCTCGCGGTTTCGGAGAATGAGAGCAGGCAGTTGACGCTGATCGACGAAGCAATTTTGCGAATCAAAGACAAAGAATACGGCCTTTGCCAAAATTGCGAGAAACAGATCAATGCAAAGCGTCTCGCCGCGATTCCTTGGGCACGCTATTGTATTGATTGTCAGGAACTTGTCGAGCGAGGACTTCTGGACGAAGAATAAATCCGTGCTCGCCCACATCACCGACCCACTTCTCTCGCTAATTTATCCGCAGGAATGCAGCGTTTGCAGCATGAACGTTGAAATGCGCAAAGACGGCACCGCGTGCGCCCAATGTTGGAAAACGACGAGGATCTTTGACGTCCCGGTAATGCTGTGCGACAAATGTGGTGCATTTTTTGGCGAAAAGGCCTCTCCAGTGGATGTGTTCTGTAGAAAGTGTGACGAGTATTTTTTTGACAAAGCTTTCGCTCTTGGCATCTACGAAAAAGCTCTCGCCGCATCGATTGTCTCACTCAAAAATTCTCCACACGTTCCCGCTCGGATATCACAGCTTATACAAAACCGGTCGGCCGATTTTGAAGGAGTCGTTTTGATTGTTCCGATTCCGTTATCGAAAGAAAGGAAATTAGAACGCGGTTTTAATCAGGCCGAAGTTATCGCCAGCATTATCGCAGAAACGACAGGTATTGCCGTCGATGCACACAGCCTCGAACGCCGCCGGCACACGCACATTCATCGCATGGGCATGGATCAAAAGGCCCGCGAACTGAGTGTGCGGAATGCGTTCTCTGTGCCGAGGCCGAAGCTGATCGAAGGAAAAAATATACTGCTCGTTGATGACGTTCTCACGTCAGGCGCGACTGCCTCTTTTTGTGCAAAGGTTCTAAAGAAAAACGGCGCTAGCAAGGTGACCGTTTTCACCTTAGCCCGCGCCGTAATGCACTGAAACTCTCTATTACGGGACGTCGAAAGTCGGAGCCGGTATATCACCGTTCAGGCCCCACTGCGAAATCGAAATTCCTGACGTACTGCGGAGCAGATACCAGCCGCCGGCCGATGGTCGAAAGACGGCAATATCGTCCCGGCCATCCGCATCGTAGTCGCCAACAACCGGAATATCCGTGCTAACGCCCCATTGTCCAGCCGCAAAGCCGCTAGTACTTCTAAGCTGATACCAAATTCCCGTTGACGGGCGAAATACAGCTTGATCGGTTCTGCCGTCGCCATCGTAATCGCCGTGCGTAGGAACATCGCCGGCCAAACCGAAATTCACGCCAATAAAAGCGCCGTTTGTACTATTCAGCCGGTACCAAAAACCGTTCGACGAACGATAAACCGCGATGTCGGACTTTCCGTCTCCGTCATAGTCCGATACCGTCGGAATGTCTGTCGAAAGGCCGAATTGAACGGCCAGCAGATTGTTCGGATTAGTTGTTCGTCTTATCCACCAAACGCCGGTCGACGGACGGTAAATCGCGATGTCGGCTCTCGCGTCACCGTCAAAGTCGCCTTGAGCAGGCACATCGCCGCTCAACCCGTAAGGCACGATGCCGATTGTCGCGTCGCTGCTCTGAAGGTAATACCAAACATTTGTCGACGGGCGATGGACGGATACGTCAGTAATGTTGTCGCCGTCATAATCTTCGGGCGTTGGAACGTCGCCGTTCAAGCCCCACGGCTGATAGCGAATCGTGCTGTTCGAGCTGTGCGAAATATACCAGATACCATCCGAGGGTCTGAAAACCGTACGATCGGTTCGAAGATCGCCGTCAAAATCTGCAGACGCTCTGGCACGAACGATCTTTTCGACTGTACCGCCAAGGCCGACAACGTAAAGCTCGCCGTCGTCGTCTTCACCAAACGACGAAATATTACGCGGCGTGTCGAGCAAAGCAGTTGTGTTCGAGCCATTAATAAAGATCTCGCCTGTGCAGTAATCGGCGTAAACGTAGGTTCCGAGCGGAAACGTATTTTGCGTTCCGCGATAAACGTAGCCGCCTGTGACCGAGCAGCGCGGATCGGGCGCCGCGCTGCTGTATTGGAAAACGGGCGGAATATGCGTGATCGGATTTGTGCCGCCGGCGCACATTTGCGGATCAAGCCCGGTGCATTGCGTTCCCTCGTAAACGCGCCAGCCCAAATTTCCGCCGCGAGTGATGATGTCAACTTCCTCAATTGAGCCTTGCCCGACGTCGCCCGCCCAAAGCTGATTCGTGCCACCACGATCGAACGACCAACGCCACGGATTGCGCACGCCAATGGCGTA
>JANOGL010000297.1:0-3177 GCA_031405985.1 Acidobacteriota bacterium
AACTGATCGAACCGCAGTTCAGGGCGAGCGGCTGGGGAGAGAATGGCTCGCGTTCTTCACCGCGTAGCGGTGGCTTGAATGTAGCCGTGGTGTTTCAGCCCACGGTATGATGTGAAAAAATGATCCGCGTCGCGTCAGTCGCGTCAGCGACCGCATGAAAATTGCAACGGATCATTCAACCGTCGCTGACGCGACGTGAAAACATCGGGAACCGTAACCGTGGGTTCAAACCCACGGCTACAATCATTTGATCGCTACGCGATCCGTCGATCGTTTAAATTACTTGACCAATAACTTGACTTATGCTTGACTTATGGAATGGTGTTTGTGCCGACATTTACCATCACGGCCCGGCTCCTCGCTCTTAGCGAGACGATAGCGGCGCTGCGCGAACGCATTCAGAATGCGGCGGTCGAGTTGTCTTGGGTTCCGGCTTTGCAAAAGGATTCGCGCTCACGCAACGTCCATGCGTCAACGGCCATCGAGGGCAATCCGCTTACGCTCGAACAGGTAAGAGCTATCGAAGAAGGACGAACTCTCGCCGCATCGGATGACCGTTCACAGCGCGAGGTGCTCAACTATTTTGCGGGGTTGCGGTATGTAGAGAAGAATGCCGTAAAGAAGACGATTCGTCACGAAGACGTTTTCTCGCTCCACCGTATTCTCGCTGAAGGTGTGATGGATCAGGGCGATGCGGGTCGATACCGCACGATTGCTGTACGAGTGGGCAATTATTTTCCACCTGCTTCGACGGACGTGTCGGGACTGATGATGGAGCTGCTCGACTGGTGGAATAAGCCGTCGAAAGAACTGTCGCCGGTATTAAGCTCGGCGATACTGCATCACCGGTTCGAGTCGATCCACCCGTTTGCCGACGGAAACGGACGCACGGGACGGGCACTCGCATTGTGGGAGCTTTACCGGCGTGGGTTTGATACGCACCATATCTTTTCGGTGGACGAATTCTACTGGGAAGACCGGCCGCGATACTACGCCGCATTGGACGCGGTACGTCGCGATGGCGACGACCTGACGAGCTGGCTCGAATACTCGGCTGATGGGCTTGCGTTTACACTCGAACACGTCTGGCTCCGGGTTCAGACTTTTCAGCCTGAACCCGGCAAAAAGGTCGTTCTGCGGCCAAAACAGGAACATCTCCTGAGGCTGTTGTCCGATCACGGCTCGATGTCACCGTCCGAGATCTGGGATGCACTCGGTATATCGAAGCAAGGTGCGATGGATCTGATCAATCCGTTGATCGAGGCTGGGATGATCCAAAAAACGGGCGGCAAGAAAACCGGACGCTACAGCTTACGTAAACAATGAACGAAGCCGATACAAGAGCAGAACTGATCGAACCGCAGCTAAGAGCGAGCGGCTGGGGAGAGAACGGCTCGCGTATTTTGCGCGAGCAGAATGCACAAATTACCGCTGGGAAGATTCAGGTCGGAGGAACTCGCACAAAGCCGCTTTGGGCTGACTTCATTCTCGAATATAAAAACCGGAAACTCGCCGCCATCGAAGCTAAATCCGATGAGACTGAAGTTGCCGAAGGCGTCATGCAGGCAAAGCTCTATTCTCAAAAGCTTGAGCTAAAATATGCCTACGCTGCAAACGGCCGCGAGATATATGAGATCGAAATGGGTGCGGGAAAGGAAGGAATCATTCCCGCATTCCCAACGCCCGACGAACTATGGAACCGAGTATTCGGAGACGTTTCGGAATGGCAAAGCAAATTTGACTCAGTTCCTTTTGAAGATGTCGGCGGCAGCAAGCAGGCCCGCTATTATCAGGAGATCGCCGTCAACAATACGATGAAGGCCATCGCCGATAATAAGCAAAGAGTTTTGCTGACGCTCGCCACCGGAACCGGAAAGACCTTTATTGCGTTTCAGATCGCGTGGAAGCTATTCCAAACCCGCTGGAATCTGCAACGCGACGGCAGCCGCCGCCCGCGAATACTTTTCCTCGCCGACAGGAACATCCTCGCCGATCAGGCATTTAACGCCTTCTCGGCTTTCTCCGAAGATGCCTTGGTTCGCATCCGTCCGGATTCGATAAAGAAGAACGACCGGGTTCCGACGAACGGCAGCATCTTTTTCACGATCTTTCAGACGTTTATGTCCGGCCCGGGCGATTCGCCGTACTTCGGTGATTACCCTGATGACTTCTTTGACCTGATAATAATCGATGAATGCCATCGGGGCGGAGCCAACGACGAGAGCAACTGGCGTTCGATAATGGACTATTTCAAGCCCGCCGTTCAGCTTGGCTTAACGGCGACGCCAAAGCGAAAGGACAATGTAGATACGTACCGCTATTTTGGCGAACCTGTTTATGTTTATTCGCTCAAGGAAGGCCTCGCCGACGGATTTCTCACGCCGTTCAAGGTTCGCAGGATCAAGACGACTCTCGATGAATACGTGTGGACACCGGATGACATGATCGTCGAAGGCGAGATAGAGGCCGGAAAGGTTTACGAGGAAAAAGACTTTAACCGTACCATCGAGATCGTTGCCCGCGAAAAAAAGCGCGTCGAGATATTCCTTGGCGAAGCCGACCAAAGCGAGAAATCACTTATCTTTGGCGCAACCCAAGCCCACGCCGCATTGCTCCGCGACCTGATCAACCAGGTTGCGGACAGCGACGATCCGTTTTACTGCGTCCGGGTTACGGCAAACGACGGCGGACAGGGCGAAACATATCTCAGACAGTTTCAGGACAACGAGAAATCAATTCCTACAGTTCTGACCACGTCGCAAAAACTCTCGACCGGCGTTGATGCCAGAAACGTAAGGAACATCGTTTTGATGCGGCCTGTGAATTCAATGATCGAATTCAAACAGATCATCGGACGCGGAACCCGGCTGTTTGACGGCAAGGACTATTTCACTATTTACGATTTCGTTGACGCCTATCACAATTTCCTCGACCCCGAATGGGACGGCGAACCGATCATCGAGATATGCGACGAATGCGGAATGTCGCCATGCGAGTGTGAACGGAAAGAAAAGAAACCTTGCCCAGTCTGCGGTCAAAAGCCCTGCGTCTGTCAGAAAGGCCCGCCGGAAGAATGTGAGAAATGCGGTCAGCGTCCGTGCGTATGCAAGAAAAAGGTCAAGATCAGATTGGCAGACGGAAAGGAACGCGAGATACAGCATATGGCATCTACAGCGT
>JANOGL010000302.1:0-6304 GCA_031405985.1 Acidobacteriota bacterium
GGGGAGCAAGTCATACAAATTCTGGCTCCCCTCCTTACGAAGGAGGGGTGCGGCGGAAGCCGTGGGGTGGTTTTTACGCCCACTCTGAACACCGGTATCCGACACCTTCGATGAAAGAACCACCCCGTCATCCGAAGCGGATGCCACCCCTCCTTCGTAAGGAGGGGAGCTCGGAAGGTCTGCAATCAGTTTTCGGATTTTTTTAAGGCACGATTCTTCATCCTTCTCGCGATAATGCGCGACGCCGGAGATCGAGTTGTGCGTCATCGCCCCGCCGAGTGTTTCGTTGTCTATAGTCTGGCCCGTGGCGCCTTTGACGAGGTTTGCACCGCCGAGTCCCATGAACGATGTTCCCTCGACCATTAGGATCACATCGGAGAGCGCCGGAAGATACGCGCCGCCCGCGACGCACATTCCCATAACTGCGGCGATCTGCGGGACTTTTAAATACCGCCGCATTATCGAGTTGTAATAAAAGATACGCGCCGCACCGTATTGTCCCGGAAACACGCCGCCCTGATACGGCAAATTCACGCCCGCACTATCCACTAGATAAACGATCGGCACGCGGTTGCGCATCGCGATCTCCTGCGCACGCAGAATCTTTTTTATCGTCTCGGGATACCACGCACCGGCCTTGATCGTCGCGTCATTTGCGACGACGACGCATTCGCGGTTTTGAATTCTTCCGACGACCGTCACAACCGCCGCCGCCGGAGCCGTGCCGTCGTACTCGTCATACGCGACAAGCAAACCGATCTCCTGCGAATACGTGTCTTTATCCAGCAGAAGAGCGATCCGTTCACGCGCCGTTAGCTTGCCCTGCTTGTGTATCTTCTCGATCTTCGCCGGACCGCCGCCGAGCTTGATTTTGGCTTTGAGTTCGAGATATTCGTCAGTGAGTTTTTTTAGGCGCGATGTCGGCATAGCAAACGGAAGAAGTTATCTGATCGAAAAATGTGCCACGCTTGAATCGCTGACGTGCGTCGACGTAAGACTGCTAACGCGAATTCGTCCGCGTCGCGTAACTCTGGCGGGCAGCAGAATATTTTCGCTGCCGTCATTCGCCGTCGCGGCGACGAGCGTAGTCCATGTGATGCCTTCGTCGCGAGAAAATTCGATTCGCACGTCGCCGGTAATGTTGTCGGACGTCCACAACAGATTTCGCGTGACCGCTCGCGGCACGGAGGCGCCGCCGTTAAAATTGCCGAGCATCAAATTCGATCCGCTGTAACGATAATTCGAGATCGCGTCCGCCGTATTGTTTATAGAGCGTGCATTGTCGCGTGCATTATCGAGACCGGTCGGCTGACCGTTGAAGATCAGGTTCGGATTTGAGAAATACGCGACACGCGTACAGCCGCTCGTACACGGATCGACATATGACATCACCGTGCGATAGCTGCCGTTCACATAATGACCATAGCTGTATGGAAAGATCGCTGTTCCGCCATTTTCCGGATTGTGATGTGAGCCCATGTTATGTCCGAGTTCGTGCGCGAAACTCAGATTACCCACTGCGCACGTTCTCGCAGTCACGGAGTATCCGTTTGCCGGAGTGCCAGGCAATGCTGACATCAAATAACCTATACCACACGCGGCGGTCGACGTTGTGAGCATTGCCACGAGATCGGCCCCAACCGCATCACGCGCCGATGCCGTCGCGGGGTCAGCGCGTAGATTACTAAGTTCGGTGCTAAAGCTTCCCGTCTCGACGAGCGCCGTTAATTGAGCTCCGACCAGCCGCACGCGTTGACGGATACGACTGTTGATGTAGGCTGTATTCGTTGCGTCAATCGATTGCTGCGCAAGAGTTTGCGCCTGCGCGTCGCCGCCAACCGCGTTTCTCACAGCCGCAGTATAAACGACAAGAACATCGATGCGATCGCCCGAATCCGCCGCCGGCCCACTGCCGATCTGTGATTTACTGCCCGATTCTTCACCCTTTACGCCACCCGCACACGCAGGAAACTGCGACTGATCAAGCTCGACCAAAAAGTGTTTTTCTTCGATTGCAACGATTTCGTAAACTGCATTCGGCGAATAAATAATTCCACCAAAGATGCCGCCTTTTTGCGTGATAACAACATCGCCGCTGAATTTTTTATCAACGAGTTTGCCACGCCAAGTTAGATTTTCGTCGCCGCGAGTTTCGAGCCCTTCGAACGCAAGCCGACTCGCCGTAAAAGTTTTGTTATCAAACAACGTAAAGCGAATCTTGCTGTTCTCCGCCAAAACTCGTCGGCCGATAACTATTTCCGCCTCCCGCACAGACCCGAGGGATGAACGCTCTTCGACAGACTTAGCTCGTGGTGAATCTATTAAAGTGAAAAGTGCATTTTCGTCAAAAGCCGCAACGTGAGCGACCATCGCGATCATAAAAACAAAACTCGCAAATATTGATCTAGCTATTTTCATAATTCATCTAGCCTCGAATATATTGGATTAATCACTAAGTGAGATCAGTGACAAGCGTAATTTTACCATGTCACGGTTATTTGTTGATGATAAATGTCGGAACCATACCGCCGCCGGATGAGACGTTCGCAAGCTCGGTCGAAGAAAGCCGCGTGAATGCCGAGCCGACTTTGCCTAAGAACAGCAGCGGATCGAGATCGACAAGTTGCTCGGTCATTTCCCAGCTGCCGGCGTCGTCCGTGATCATCGGAAACATTTCTTTCGCGGTCTTGACGCGTTCTTGCACGAGATAATCGCCGTCGGTCAGCGCGACTTTGATCGCGTCGTCCCACTCAGACGCGCTCGAATTCCAACCAATGTAAATTCCGTGACCGCCGTAATCGTCGTTTGGTTTCAGAACAAGTTTGCTCGAATTTGATCGCGTCCATTCGACTAGATCGATGCCGAATGTACGATATTGTGTTTTTTCTTCGCGAAACATCCGCGTCCACGGCACATGGAAGTTTATTGCCGTATTTTCGCTGTCGCTAAACAAATGTGAGTATATTTCGTTTGTCAGCACGGCGAAGATCGCTTTTTTATGCACAAGCTTGCCGCGAAAGCTGTTGACCATGCAGATCTTGCGAGCCCGATACGCGTCGATCAGAGCGGGCTGTGCGTCCATGATCGGCAGGTATTCATTGACCAGCAGGCGTTTATAAACAATATCGATCTCGGTGCCGCCCGAGGATAATCGCGAACCGTTGAATTCAAGTTCGTCGGGCGAGCAGATGATTGACGCGTAGCCTTGCGACTCGAAATACTCTTTAAAAAGCTCGAATTCTTTTAGCGTCGGCAAATCTTTGAGATCGATGATCGCGATTGTCGGTTTATGATCAGACTTGCCATCGTAGAACTCCGCGTAACAACGCAGCAGAACATCAAGCATCTTCGAGCGGCCCTCGAGGCGTTGAATATCGTATTTCTCAGCGAACTTCTTCATCACCGGTAAGCTGGCGAAAATCTCGCTCGCCGAATCCGAGTACGCAATTCCCGCCGGCGATTCGCCGTTAAGTTCGACATAGCTGTAAGCGTCTTCAGCCAAAAAAGAATCAAGCCGCGATGTCGGCGAGACGTGCGAATAACCAGGATCGATGCGCACAAGTTCGCGCTCGATCTCGGTAACGCCAAGCTCGTCTAGGACATTGTCGTCAGCGACTGCGGCGTCCTTGACCTTCTGCAACGCGCCAAAGATCGTCTCGCACGTCACGGTTATCCGCGACCAATCTTCCTGTGTAACAAAATGCGGACGAAGATACGGCGCCAGGCGACGACCCCCAAAGATGAGTTTCGAACTCTCGAGCCCGGTATCGAGCGCAGCTAACGACGACGTTGCGAGATCGCTGTCGCCGAGCAGATCGTGATAATGTTTGACGGCTTCTTTTAGCATTATTTCGACATGCTCAGGATCTCTTGATACTCATCCTTTGTGATCGGCATAACGGAGAGCCGCGGTTGGCGGATGAGATAGATATTCGCAAGCGCTTTGTTACCGCGCATCGCCTCGAGCGTGACTGGTTGCTTCAGAGCCTTCACCGGTTTTAGCTCCACCGCATGCCACGCCTTGTCGGTCGGATCTGGAAAAGCTTCTTTTGAAACCTCGGCGATACCGACTATCTCTTTGCCGACGACCGAATGATAAAAGTAAACCTTGTCGCCAGCTTTCATCTCTTTGAGATTGTTCCGCGCCTTAAAATTGCGCACGCCAGTCCAATCCGTCTTGCCGTCTTTAACAAAATCGTCCCACGAGTATGCAGTCGGTTCTTGTTTGACTATCCAGTAATTCATAAACATTATTTGCCGCAAAAAGGCGCAAAACTCGCAAAACTATAGCTCTTATTTTTGTGCCTTTTGCGCATTTTTGCGGCTATTCTATTTCTTTGCTTCCGCAGCCTTTTTATTCAGCCACTTTGCCCAGCGTTCGAGGACAGGGCGGAACGGTTTGAAGAGCCATGCGCGCCAACTGCCTTCGGCTTGCTTCTCGCTCCACGCTCTTAGATTTTTTTCCGCGTATTGGCGAATCTGCGGTTCGAGGCTTCCCTTTTTCACCGAATGCCGCAGCGTCAGGTAATAATGCTGACCGGCGAGCGAGAAGATCAGCCCGGCGATGTTGCCCTTGAACGAACTCTTCGCCATAAACTTCTTAATAAAACTCTCGGTCGGCTGCAAGAGCGCGCCCATCGACATCTCAAACCACGGCGCCGAATTCTGCACACGCGGATGATAGAGCCCCGGTAGATCGCCCTTCATTGGGATGTCCATATTCTTGAGCCGCGGGTCGTTGATATAATCGACGAGCTTTATGCGCTCAACGCCGCGGACCTGCTCGATCGGCAAAAAGTCGAGCACCTTGTTGATCATCTCTTCGTAATTTTTCGGCAAGGGGAACGAAGCGGTGTTCTCGATGCGTATTTTTGTGGCTTTCGCAGACTTTTGACCGGCGGTTTCAATTGGCATGTTTAATTTAGTAACTCACTCTCAATGTAAAGCGTGTCAGGGGAAATATCCTGTTCATTCGGCCATTGGACGGTTCCATACGCGACCGCGACGTTAGAGAAATATGCGATGTCCTTCAACTCGCGAAACACTTCCATTTCGAGATACGGCTTAATGTCAAATCGACGTAGCGACCCGTCATTAAATTTCAGGTCCAATGTATGATCGTTGTTAGGTTTTACTTCTATCACCTTATTCATATTATTTTAGCGGCTCAATTCCACCAACCGATTTACCGCTTATGGCCCTTTCCCAATTTGTCATCAACTCATCCTGATGAATCTCTATCCATGCCTGAACCAGTCGCATCTGCCTTCGACGCAAACTTCCCTCCAAAACTTCACCGTCAGGTATTCCGACAACTGCCTCATCGCCCCCATGTTTAATGTGAATGTGAGGCGACTTGTGCCGACGATTGTCGAGGAAAAACATGTAAACTGTAATACCGTAAAAGATCGAGATTATCGGCATATCAAGTGAACAAGCTAATCAAGCCTCTTAGATTGTAAATCCTGAACTGTCATTAGTAAATTCGGCCACACCTTTGTGGCGGTTAAGCAACACGCATGTGGAATATTGCAAAGTCGCGACAAAATTTAACCGCAGATAAAGCAGATGGCGCAGATAAGAAAAACAAATAAATATCTTTTTATCTGCGTTATCTGCTTCATCTGCGGTTAAGTTACTTAACTATAAGATTACTCTACGGTCACGGCACGATGTTTGCGATAAATCTCCGAGGATGAACCAAACCACACTAGCAAAATCTGTATCGGCCGGCGGCGTTGGCCTTCACACCGGTGTCGATGTCAACATGACACTCAAACCGGCGCCGGAGAATACGGGTTACATTTTTGTTCGCACCGATCTCGATAATTTCGAGATACCGGCGTCAGTCGAATACATCTCGCACTGCAGCTATGCGACGACATTGATGCGACGCGGCGTAGTGCTTTCGACGTGCGAGCATCTGCTCTCGGCCTTGCGTGGCTCGGGCGTGGACAACTGTTTTATTGAGATCGACAATATCGAGATCCCGATCATGGACGGCTCGAGCGAGAATTTCATTGAGCTTATCGAAAAGGCCGGCGTGATCGAGCAGAACGCGCCGCGACACGTCTTTCGTGTGCTCGAGAAAGTCGCGATCGATCAAAATGGGCGCAAGATGTCGATCGAGCCCGCGGATAACTTCGAGATCGAATGCGTTATAGACTTTCCGCATCCGATGATCGGCAGACAATCGTTGAGATATATGGAAGGAGGCAACGGAACTGGCCGCCCGCTTACGCGTGCGGTTCTGACATACGGCCGCGAGATCGCGTCGGCGCGCACATTCGGCTTTACACACGAG
>JANOGL010000409.1:0-2532 GCA_031405985.1 Acidobacteriota bacterium
CATCGCATCTGGATTCACAATTTCGGCATCCGAAACGACCAAAATACAAATGAGAAGCCACAACCTGTTGAATTTGGACGTTCGGAGTTTGCTAACGTCATTCTTCGCCCAACTCAGTTGGCAGCCTATTTTCAGGATAAAATGGAGTTCGATAACTTCATCGTGAACGCCGGTCTCAGAGTGGACTTTTTTGATTCAAAGGCAAACGTCTTGGTCGACCAGCTTAAGTTGAGCAGACCTGCAACACTCGCTCTTGCTGACCCCGAATATCAGGTCAGTCCGCGATTCGGGCTTGCTTTCCCCATTACCGAGGAAGGAGTTCTGCATCTTTCGTATGGGCACTTTTTCCAAACTCCACAATTTGACTTGATGTTCTTGAATCCGTCTTACAATCTAAATGCAACGGAACCATTTCAAGTCGGAAACCCCGGCTTGCGGTCGGAACGGACGGTTGCGTATGAATTTGGCCTGCAGCAGCAGCTCAGCAGCGATATAGGTTTAGACGTGACAATCTATTATAAGGATGTTCGAAACCTTTTGGGAACCCAAATCTTTGACATTGGCAACGGCAACAAATACTCACAATATGTGAACCAGGATTATGGTAACACCCGAGGATTTATCGTTTCATTCGAAAAAAGATTCCGTAACAACTTTTCGGCCAACCTCGATTACACATTTCAGATTGCGAAAGGCAATGCGTCTGACCCGAATTCTGTGTTCTTAGATAATCAGACTGATCCTCCGCGGGAAAGTGAAAAGCAACTTGCACCGCTTGATTGGGATCGAAGACACTCCCTCAATGTTTCGGTGACCGTCGGTGATGTTTCTGATTATACCATCACCATGGTTGGACGACTAGGCAGCGGACTGCCTTATTCACCGGCGTTTCAGAACCAGCGCACAGGAATACTCAATAGCGAGAACCGACCGCTCACGTATAACGTCGACCTGTACTTAACGAAACTTGTTGACATGTTCGGGCTGCCGCTGAACGTTTTTGCGAAAGTTTATAACCTGTTCGACACAAAAAACGAATTAAATGTCTACACCGATACAGGTCGCGCGGGCTACACACTCCAGTCGGGATATACAGGCCGGCCACGAGGAGTAAACACTATCGAAGAGTTTTACAACCGCGTTGATTTTTACACCGCGCCACGTCAGTTGATCGCAGGATTGGAATTGAGCTTTCGATAGAAAATGAAAATTTGCATTCCATCAGGGTTTTCCCAAATTCATCTTGCGGCTTATCTCTTGTTCTTTTCTACGCTTATTTCCTTCAATGCATTTGCGCAGCGATTCATCGATCCGAACAAGGGGAATATCATTTACACGAAGAAGGGAATTATGGATGGGAATCTGGTAAGGACGATTTTTCTGAATCACGGAGAAGTTGCCCACTGGCCGGATAAACCGTCTGGAGAGTGGCCAAAGGGGACGGGTCATCAATACCTTGACGGTGTTGCCGTTATCGTGCAAGCTGAAACGCGCGACACGGCGAACCGGATTATCCACCCATTGGAGACAAACTATCGGGAATTCATACGAAAAGACCCCGTTACAAAAATTCCATGGGGTTGGGCACCATTACCCGGTTATGCGAATCAGTTCCAGGACGAGCCTGCGATGAGTCACAAGCCTTCCACGTGGCCTCCAAACTGGCCAGACCGGCCACCTGAATGGAACGGATTGTGGAATGGTTTTTTTGGTCGCGGTATCCAGAATGCTGATATCGAAACCTACTTCCGTATGGATGATGCGCCGGATAAACAATATGCGTACCGGCCGGATCCTGCGGACACATCCCGTGGTGGGTTGGGTTTGCAGGTAGCGGTTCGTGGTTTTCAATGGTCGCAAGTTCTCGCTTCAGATGTCATCTTTTGGTACTATGAAATTACCAACATCGCAAAAAGAGATTACACGAAAGTGGTGTTTGCCCAGTATGTCGATTGGGGAATTGGCGGAACAGAAGACTCCAGCGACGATCGTGGTTTGTTCGATAAAGAGCTCGACATCGCATATGCATTCGACGGTGATGGAATAGGTTCCCCAGGCAACTGGTCGCCCGTGGGAATTGCAGGCTATGCGTTTTTGGAAAGTCCTGGAATAACAAAAGACTCCACTGGATTGCCCCAGGGGCTTGATGACGACGACGACGGAATTACGGATGAAAGTCGCGACAACGACGCAGGCACAAAAATTGTCGGTCGGAACAACGTCATTGCCGAATTAAACAGCAGATACAATATGACGAAATTTCTCCGATTCTATAATTACAGCAAGATTGAAGATATTCCGGCCGCGGAGCAAGGATACTGGTGGACCGGTGATGAAAATGCAAACTGGCGGGGATTCACGGATTTGAATAGCAATGGTGTGTGGGATGAGGGGGAAACACTCAACGATGACGTTGGAACCGATGGATTAGCGCCGTTTGCCACGCACTGCGCCAACCCGAGCCTCGCGCCACCGTTGCCACGACAGCGGCGTCTCCGGCGCCAGATCACGGGGGGATTCAATATAGATCAG
>JANOGL010000444.1:0-2427 GCA_031405985.1 Acidobacteriota bacterium
TGATTCGCTAACCAACGCCGGTTTTGCTAATTCGGGAATAACGAAACTCGGTGTCGCGAGTTGATCGAACTCTTCCTTTCGCCATTCGAAAACCGAGAAGCGCGCGTTTGAGATCGCAGCAAAGTCATCGGTGCATGTCACGCAATCGGCAATGTGCGTTTCAAAGCTGCCGCGTTCGACGCCGTCGATCTCGCCGTAAATATACGAGACGATCTCGTCCGTAAAGGGACATTCTTTTTTGCTGTTCGTTAACATATCTCTCACTTGCGTCGGTCAAACTACCTCGACCGGCGTTCTCTCGAGTCTCATCCGAAGCTGCTTTAGCGCGGTGTAGAGGCGGCTTTTGACCGTGCTTAGCGGCACCTCGAGCGTTTCCGAGATCTCCTGAAACGTCATTTCCTCAAATTCTTTCATCACGATGACCTGTCGCAGATCGGTCGGCAAAGCACCGACCGCCTGACGAATAATTTTTAATCGCTCGCCTTGCTCAGCTTCATTAGCCGGTGAATATCTAGCCGCAGCAACAAAAATACGTTCCTCGGAACCGTCTTCGTCGTCAATAAAATCCTCGGAACGGGTTTTCTGCCGACGTTTGGTTGTCAAACACTGGTTAACTGCGATCCTATGCAGCCAAGACGAAACCCTTGCCTCGCCGCGAAAGTTCGCTAAGTTTCTGTAAGCGGCGATGAAAGCCTCTTGAGCGGCGTCGCGAGCGTCGTCCTCGCGGCCGAGCATGCCAAAGCACAGAGCGAAGATCTTCCGCTCCCATCGCCTGACAACCTCGCCGAACGCGTCTCTGTCGTCCGAGACCGCCAGGTTGACTAACTCTTCATCGGTCAAATTAATATACATTCAATCAATTCCGATGCATCGGGAATCAAAAACCGGTCGTGCGTGGCATCCGCGCACACGACAGTTAGACGACGAAAACCGCCGAATAGTCTTAATGATAAAAGAAAAAAGTCGGATTGACGCGCCTAATCGAGACTAGTAAGCCCTTGCAAAAACAACTCGTTTATTTGATTCCGCGCCAGTATAAACGCATTTGCCGGCCTCTTCGTCCGCCTCGAGAGGAATAAGACGAATCGTGGCTTTTGTCTCGTCTTTGATCTTTTCTTCGGTTTCGGCGGTGCCGTCCCAGTGTGCGAGGATAAAGCCGCCGCGTTCGATCTGAGCATTAAATTCATCCCACGTATCAACACGATAAGTATTGTCTTCTCTGAATTTAAGAGCCTTTTGGTAAATGTTTTGTTGAATCTCGTCAAGCAGCGTTTTGATGTGCTCAACGATACCATCAAGCGGCTTTAATTCCTTTGTCAGCGTATCTCGGCGGGCGACTTCGACGGTGCCATTTTCGAGATCGCGCATGCCAATGCCGAGACGGACGGGAACGCCTTTTAGCTCGTATTCCGCAAACTTCCAGCCCGAACGCTGCTTGTCGTCATCGTCGTACTTGACCGAAATTCCTGCTGCCTTTAACTCTTCGAACAGCGGATTGACCTTTTCGCTGATCGCGGCGAGGTCTTCGGGCGATTTGTAAATTGGCACGATAACAACCTGAATCGGCGCGAGTTTTGGCGGAAGCACGAGGCCCTGGTCGTCCGAGTGAGCCATGATCAAAGCTCCCATCAGCCGCGTCGAAACGCCCCAGCTCGTCGCCCAAGCGTATTCCTGTTCGTTCTCTTTGTTGACGAACTTCACGTCAAAAGACTTCGCGAAGTTCTGCCCGAGAAAATGCGAAGTTCCGGCCTGCAGAGCCTTGCCGTCCTGCATAAGTGCCTCGATGCAATACGTCTCAACCGCGCCGGCAAACCGCTCATTCGGCGATTTCAATCCCTTCAAAACCGGCAGGCCGATCCATTCCTCGGCAAAGGTGGCGTAAACCCCGAGCATCCGTTCGGTTTCCTCGACAGCTTCCTGTTCGGTCGCATGAGCGGTGTGACCTTCCTGCCAAAGGAATTCCGTGGTGCGCAAAAACAAACGGGTTCGCATTTCCCAGCGGACTATGTTGCACCACTGATTTATGAGCAACGGCAGATCGCGCCACGACTGGATCCAGTTCTTGTAGGTGTTCCAGATGACGGTTTCTGAGGTCGGGCGAATGATCAGCTCTTCTTCGAGCTTCGCCGCAGGATCGACGATAAGGCCCTTGCCGTCAGGGCTTGCTTTGAGGCGATAATGCGTAACGACCGCGCATTCTTTTGCAAAACCCTCGGCGTGTTCTTCTTCTTTTTCGAGAAACGATTTCGGTACAAAAAGCGGGAAATACGCGTTAACGTGACCCGTCGCCTTGAACATATCGTCGAGAGCACGTTGCATCTTTTCCCAGATCGCAAAGCCATACGGCTTTATCACCATACAGCCGCGAACGGCGCTGTTCTCGGCCAAATCGGCGCGTTTTACGATCTCGTTATACCACTCGGAATA
>JANOGL010000458.1:0-1624 GCA_031405985.1 Acidobacteriota bacterium
TCAAAGCTGAGCAGAAACAAAAGCCGTGGTACGAATGGCCGGATGAACTAAAACTGCGCGACAGTAAAACGATCGCCAAAGCAGGCGAGCAGTTTTTTGAGCAGACTCAGGCCGAGAAGTTCTACCAGTTTCTTTTCTTCCGACAGTGGCTTGAACTCAAAAAATACGCGAACGATAACGGCGTTAAAGTAATCGGCGACATTCCGATCTTTATCGCGCTCGACTCGGCGGACGTATGGTGTAATCAGAACAAATTTAAGTTGAACGCGGACGGCACGGCGAAGGTCATTGCGGGCGTCCCGCCAGATTATTTTTCACAAACCGGGCAACTGTGGGGCAATCCGATCTACGATTGGGACGCGATGCGAGAGGATAAGTTCGCGTGGTGGACGTCGCGTGTGCATTTCACGCTTGCCGCCATCGATATCGTTCGCGTCGATCACTTTCGCGGCTTTTGTGCGGCTTGGGAAATTCCCGGTAAAGACAAAACCGCCGAGAATGGTCGCTGGGTCGACGTGCCGGGAAAGGAGTTGTTCACCGTTTTGAAAAGCAACCTCGGCGAGCTGCCTGTCATCGCCGAAGACCTCGGCGTCATCACGCCCGATGTAGAGGAGCTGCGTGACGGGTTTGATTTTCCAGGAATGCGAATTTTGCAGTTTGGATTCGGCGGCGATGCGAAAAATCACGATCTGCCGCATAACTACAACACGAATTGCGTCGCTTACACCGGGACGCACGACAACGACACGACGGTTGGCTGGTGGCTCTCGCAAGCCGGCGAAGGTTCGACTCGCGACGAGATGGCCCTAGGAAGCGAGCGGAAATATTGTTTGAAATATCTCGACAGCGACGGAAAAGAGATTCACTGGGATTTTGTGCACGCCGTCTGGGCTTCGGTTGCTGACACGGCAATAGCGCCGATGCAGGACATTATCGGCATCGGCGCGACGGGCCGCATGAATCTGCCCGCAACAACCGCTGACAACTGGCAATGGCGGCTGATGGCAGATTCAATAAAGGACGAATACACAAACCGCCTCCGCGAACTTACCGAAACATACGGACGAATTGTTAAAGTATAAACATGAATTTGAAAGACAAGATTGTCGCGGACATGACCGCTGCAATGAAAGCAAAGGACGCCGACAGGACAGGCACGTTGCGAATGGTAAAGGCCGCACTAATGAACCGGCAGATCGACAAAGGCAGCGAGCTAACTGACGACGAAGTTCAAAAAGCGCTTCAAACGCTGGTCAAGCAACGGCGCGATTCGATCGAGAGTTACGAAAAAGCTGGACGCGCCGAACTTGCCGCGAAGGAAGCTGCCGAGATCGCCGTGATCGGGACTTATTTGCCGCAAGCCGCGAGTGCCGATGAAATTGCCGCCGCGGTCGACGCCGCCGTTGCCGAAACCGGCGTTTCGTCGATCAAAGACATGGGCAACGTCATGAAAGCTGCGATGGCGCGCCTTGCCGGCAAATCTGCCGACGGTAGAGCGGTCAGCGATGCGGTAAAAGCAAAATTGTCATGAAAGGACCAGCCTGTCATTCCCGACAAAATTGGTTTGAACAAAAGCGTTACGAACGCGCAACCCGAGCGCTCGAGCGGCAACTCGATTATCAGC
>JANOGL010000470.1:0-5443 GCA_031405985.1 Acidobacteriota bacterium
AGCGATGGACAAACGGCCGGATTCGAAAAAGAATTCGCTCCCGCGCATCGTGACGCAGGCGGATTTTGACTCGATCGCGCGCACGTATCATCAGAGCACGCCTTATGCGTTGCCGCACGCGATGTTTGTCATCGACCGCCGCTCGTTGAACAAAATTTATTACGTCAATTCGCAAAAGTTTCGCTTTCACAAAGATTTTTTGCTCGCGACGTATCTTGTTCCTCGCGGTGCTGACGTTTTCACGCCGATCTACATCGACCAGGATCGCAGGTTTATCGTCGGAACCGTCGCGTGGCAAAAAACGGTCGAGAAGTTTACTTGGGAACTGTGGGAGGGCGATCTTGCGACAGCGGATATGATCAGACAGACAAACGATACGATCGCAAAAACTTTTTTTCAAAAAGTTTTTTACAAGCCGAATTCGCTTCGTCAGGAAGACGCGACTGCAAATATCGGCCTCGACCGTGTGCTTCAAGATGAGCTCAATCGCAATCAGGTTTATCTCGCGCTCAATACCGGCAAGGCCGTCGGCCGTCTGCACATTATCGACAAGCTCGATGACACGGTTGAGATCGGCGACAACGAGATTCTCGTTCTAAAAGAATTGCCACTGAGTCTGCCGCCTGTTCGAGGCATCATCGTCGCGCGGCCGTCGTCGCCGCTCTCGCATGTAAATGTTTTAGCCAAGGGCTGGAACATCCCGAATATTTACATCAAAGATGCCGACCGCCTGTTTCGCGAATTCGACACGTTTGTCTTCAAGCTAGAGGCGAACCTCACGGATTACACGCTCGAGCGCGCGACGCAGGACGACATTCGAACGTCCTTCACGTCGCCCGATCAGCAAATTCCTCCGAGCGATCTAAAGACGACAAAGCTCGCAGGGTTAGGCGAGATGCGTAAGGCGGACAGCGTGCGTTACGGCGCAAAAGCCGCGAATCTCGGCGAGATGATGGCGAAGCGCGTCGCCGGCGTGACGATCCCCGATGGCTTTTCGATACCGTATTACTGGTACGACAAATTCATGCGCGACAACGGCTTTGACAAGGAAATCGAAGAGTTGATGGAGCAAAATGATTTTGTTCACAATCCGCGCTATCGCCGTCAAAAGCTCGACGAATTTCGCAAAACGATTCAGGGCGGGAAGTTTGATGACGACCTTCGTGGCGCAGTGATCGATAAATGGAAAACACAGCTTGGCGCAAAACCCGTGTTTGTCCGCAGCTCTTCGAACAGCGAAGATCTGCCGAATTTTAGCGGAGCCGGTTTGTATTCGAGCGCGGCCAATGTCCGTGATGAGGACAAACTCATCGAGGGCGTCAAGCGAGTCTGGGCGTCGATTTGGAACTTCCAGGCCTACGAAGCACGGGTGCGAAATTACATCAGCCAGTCCGATGTTTACATGTCGGCGCTCGTGCAGGTCGGCATCGATATGGAACGCGGCGGCGTGATGATCACAAAAGATCCGTTCGATGATCGCAACCGAAACGCCGTCTACATCAGCGCCGTCTGCGGTCATAATTCGAAGGTCGTCGATAACACGGGCATTCCTGAGCAGATTCTGTTTAACCCGAAGTCAAATTCGGTCATCGTGATGACGCTCTCGCAGCAGGAGAACGCGCTTGCGTTTGACGAGAATGGCGATCTGAAAGTCACCGCCGACAAGTGCGCCGCAACCGCGACGAAACGTGTCCTGAATGACGCGCAGGCCCGCGCGCTCGCAAAAGCCGCGATCAAAATACGCGGTGCGTTCGGCGGCAAAAAGGAACAAGATATCGAGTGGGGCATCATCGGAAAACGCATTTACATCGTGCAGTCGAGGCCGTATATTGATAAAAGATAGATATATGAAAGTAATAATAATTTTCGCAGCCGTTTTGTTTGCAATCGGATGCAACACCAATGGACCGGTGCCGCAGAATTCAAGTCCGGCCGCCGCTAATTCTTCGCCTGAAAAAGCGCAGACAGCTATCGCTCATTCGTCCGAAAACAAAATGCCGTCAAATGCCCCGTCCTCCGGTTCTAAGTGGACTCAGAGTGGCGACGCGTTTGATACGAGTGAATTCGACGCTGCTGTGGCGTCCGCCGAGAAGGCTCTCGGTGCGAAATCGGCTGACGAGGGACTAAAGTTGGCTCTCGCTGCTGCGTATTTAAAACGTGCGACCGCACTCACCGAGAAGCGCCAATATGCGTCTGCGCTCGGCGATTACAGGCGAACTTTGAAATACGATCCGTCAAACGCCGAAGCAAAACAGTGGATCGAGCAGATCATGAGTATCTACAAATCTATCAACCGCAGTTACCCGGCCGAGGGCGAAGAGCCGCCGCCTCTAAAAGTCCAAAAGTGAAAAATGGGGAAAGTGAAAAAGTGGTCGCGGTTTGCTACCAGCTTTTTCACTTTTAACCTTTTCACCTTTCCCCCCTTTTTAGTTAGACTATCTGCTTTGTTAATCGGGGAATTTTATGGCAATTTCGGCAAACGATATTAGAAAAGGAATGGTGATCCTTCACGAGGGAGCGCCTGTAAAAGTGATGGAGTTTCATCATCACACGCCGGGCAATTTGCGCGCGATGGTGCAGGCTCGCCTCAGAAATTTATTAACCGGCAATTCTTTCGAGTTCCGGTTTCGCTCGAACGACACGCTCGAGCGCGTCGTGCTCGAACAGCACAAGATGGATTATCTCTACTCTGACGGCTCGCATCATCATTTTATGAACAACGAGACGTATGAGCAGGTCGCGTTGACCGAGGCAGAGCTTGGCGATTCGGCGCAGTGGCTGATACCAAACTTGACGATCGAGGTCGAGTTTTACGACGGCAGCCCAATCGGTGTGACATTGCCGGCCTCGATGGAACTTACGGTAAAAGAGTGTGAGCCTGTGCTAAAAGGGGCAACGGCGTCGAACTCGAATAAACCGGCCACGCTCGAAAACGGTGTGACATTACAGGTGCCGCCGTTCATCGTCGAAGGCGAAAAGATCCGGGTCAACCCTACTGAAGCTCGCTACATGGAACGCGTCAAATAACTTTGCAGTCCAAAGACCCAAGTCCCAAGTCCAAAGTCGCAAACTTGGGAGTTGGGACTTGAGACTTGGGACTATGATTTTTCTCTACAGCATCGTTCTCACACTCGGCTTCATCATTCTGCTGCCGCGCTTTATTTTTGACGCGGTAACCAAGGGCAAATACGCTGCTGGTTTCGGGCAGAGGCTCGGGTTTTTGCCGGCGTTTGATTCGCGTGGCCGAAAAGTCGTTTGGCTGCATTGCGTTTCTGTCGGCGAAGCAAATGCCGCACTACCGCTAGCAATAAAAATAAAGCAAGAGTTTCCGCAGGTATCGCTTGTCGTCTCGACCACAACAAACACGGGACAAAGAGTTGCTCGTGAATCTTACGCCGATATCGCGGATCTCGTCTTTTACTTTCCATTCGATTGGCGATTTACTGTTCGCCGCGCGCTACGGCACATCGATCCGTCGGTTGTGCTGGTGACGGAAACCGAGCTTTGGTTCAACTTCATCCGCGAATCATACAAACACGACGCGCGAGTCTGCATCGTGAACGGACGTCTCTCGGAACGCTCGTTCGTTGGCTATGGCTGGATAAAAAGATTCATGAAGCGAATGCTCAGCTACCTCGACCTCGCGTTGATGCAGACGAACGCCGACGCGACGCGACTGATGTCGCTCGGAGGGCGTGGCAGCAAAGTAAAAGTTACTGGCAATCTCAAATTCGATCACGACTCGGCGGATGAACCTTCGCCGCTGACGACAGAGTTTCGCGAGCGGTTTGGCATCACGCCCGATCCACCATTGATCATCGCCGCGAGCACGCACTCACCTGAAGAAAAATGGCTGCTCGAAGCATTTACGATGGCATGGAAATCTTCTAGCGAAAATCTGCCTCGACTTATGATCGTGCCTCGTCATCCCGAGCGTTTTGACGAAGTCGCCGCATTGATAAAAGACACGGCATTCAGCTACGTTCGACGCAGCGATGCGCCATCGGAAAGTGACAAAACTGCTGAGTTAATTTTACTCGACTCGATAGGCGAACTTCGCGCGGCATATCCGCTCGCCGAGATCGTCTTCGTTGGCGGCAGTCTGATTTCGCACGGCGGTCAGAGCATCTTCGAGCCCGCGGCGGCTGGCAAAGCGATAATTACAGGGCCGCACACGGCGAATTTTGATGCGGCGGTAAAAGAGTTTCACGCACAAAACGCGCTCGTGCAAATTAGCAAAGCAGGCGAGGATGCGATTCCGATTCTCGCGGCGGAATTCAGCCGTCTTCTCGCCAATGCTGACGAACGTAATAAACTCGGCAGCAACGCACTCAGCGTTATGCAGAACAATCGCGGAGCGGTGACACGAACAATGGAGTATCTGAAAAGCTATTTTTGAATGTGCAAAAGCAGCTTGCTGCATCGCAGTGCGGCGCGGCTTGCCTCGCCGTATGTAGGCTAAAATAATTTCGGAGTCCGGCTCGTTTTTTGAGCGAGCAGCGGGCGACAACGCTTTTTTTTGTCGGAGGCACAGCCTCCTTAAATTTTATTTCGATGCGACGGTCAGGCGAGCCTGACCGCACTGCATTATGGCAGAGCCGTTCGATCAATGAAAATTTTGTTCTATTTCTTTGCGACCGTGCTCGTCTGGCTGAGCTACAAGTCGTTTCTCGGCGGCGTGCGGTATTTGCGTTATTTCAAAAGCGAACTCGCAAAACCGATTCCGATGTGGACGCCGTTTGTTTCGGTCATCGCGCCATGTCGCGGTCTCGATGACGGACTTGCGGAGAATCTCGCGGCGTTGCTCGAACAGGATTATTCTGAATACGAAGTCATCTTTGTTGTCGATGATGAGGACGACCCGTGTGTACCGGTGATAAAAGATATTTCGCGCAAAGACGGCAAGACGGCAAAGCTGGTCGTTGCGTCTAAGGCTTTGACTTGCGCTCAAAAGATCGAGAATCTCCGCGAAGCCGTTCTGCACGTCGATGAGCGAACTGAGGTTTTTGTTTTTGCAGATTCAGACGCTCGGCCGCAAAAAACGTGGCTGCGTTATCTCGTTGGACCGCTTGAAGATAGCACGACAGGCGCGGCGACGGGTTATCGCTGGTTTATCTCAACGCGTCGCACTTTTGGCTCCGAGATGCGTTCCGCGTGGAACGCCTCGATCGCGTCGGCACTCGGCCCCGACACAAAATCTAACTTCTGCTGGGGCGGGGCGACGGCGATTCGCCGCGATACGTTCGACAGCATCAACATGCGCGACAAATGGCGCGGCACGTTGTCGGACGACTTTGCCGTGACAAAAGCGGTCAAAGACGCCGGATTGAAAATCATTTTTGTGCCGCAGGCTCTGACGCCCTCGGTTGAGGATTGCACATTTCGGGAACTCGTCGAATTTACGACGCGGCAGATGAAGATCGTTCGCCTTTGCGAGCCAAAA
>JANOGL010000482.1:0-1808 GCA_031405985.1 Acidobacteriota bacterium
GACAAAGCCGGGCTTGACGCCATTTTGATTTGAATCGACGCCAATGACGAATTTGTTGGCTTCGCCGTTAGCGTCACGGCCATATTGCTCGACCGCGTCGAACGCTCCGAGTCCCGAATTTCCCGCCGCCGTAAAGATCACATCGGCGCCTTTCTCGATCTGCGAGAGTGACAGCTCTTTGCCTCTGCCGGGATTGTTCCAAGCTCCGTCGGTGACGCCGACGTAGTTGACGACGAACTTTGCGTCCGGATTAACGGATAGAGCTCCTTCCTCGTAGCCCTTTGCAAATCTGTGAATCAGTGGAATGTCCATGCCGCCGACAAAGCCGAGCACGCCGGTCTTTGACTTCGAGGCCGCGATCATGCCGACGAGATACGATCCTTCGTGCTCTCGAAAGACGAGCGACGCAACATTTTTCTTTGGAGTCTTGCCGTCTGCCTCAAATATCACGCCGTCGACGATCGCGAACTTGATGTTCGGAAAGTCGTTCGCCACTCGCTGCATGATCGGACCTTGCGCAAAACCGACGCCGAAGATCAGATCAAAATTTCGCTCCGCAAACGCGCGCATCGCAGGCTCGATCGATGTCGGATTGCCCGGCTCGACATCGTAGAGACAAATGTCGAGTTCTTTTTCGGCGCGCCGCACGCCTTCCCACGCAGCAGCGTTGAACGAGCGGTCGTTTTTGCCGCCTATATCGAAAACGATGCCGACCTTTATTTTGCAGCCTCCGCGCTTTGCTTCGGTTTGGTCGGCGCACGAACTCAGCAGCAAACTAACCGTTAGAACCAGCACGACAGACGCTATAAATCGAAGTTTCATAGATAGACCTTCGCCTTTATCAATTTTGTAACTTGTGGCTTTTCTTTCGTTATTTTATACGCGGCTCGCAGGTTTTCGCTAATCGAATCGGCCTGGGCTTTGCGGCGACAATAGATCACACCAAGCATTTCGCCGCGTCGGACACGGTCGCCGATCTTTTTGAGGCTTGCAAAACCGACCGCGTTATCAATCGTATCGTCGGCAAAAACGCGCCCGCCGCCGATGTCGCAAATAGCTCGGCCAACGGCAAAGGTGTCGACGGCGGCAAGATAGCCGCTTGACTCGGTGTTAACGGCAACTCCCTTAATCCCTTTAGTTAGCAGGCGTTCGGGCGTATCGCAAATTCGCGGATCGCCGCTCTGAAGTTCAATATTTTGCCTAAATCGCTCGAGAGCTTCGCCTGACTCGAGGACCTTCGTAATTCGTAATTTAGAGTTCGTAATTGATTTCTCGATCTTGCACTGAACAAGCAAATTCGCCGTCAGCTCAACTGACAGTTCGAGCGTCGGCAGCATATCTCTGTCAGGCTCGCCGCGAAGAATTTTAATGCACTCGTAAACTTCGAGCGCGTTGCCGACGAACTTGCCGAGCGGTTGGCTCATGTCGGTGACATAAGCCTGCGTTTTCACGCCGAACGACTTGCCGGTTTCGCACAATGCCTTTGCAAGTTTTACGGCGTCAGTCTGTTTTTGCATAAACGCGCCTGAGCCGGTTTTGACATCGAGCACGAGCGCGTCCAATCCCTCGGCAAGTTTCTTCGACATTATCGAAGCGACGATCAGCGGAATATACGGCACGGTTGCCGTGGCATCACGAAGCGCGTAAAGCTTTTTATCCGCGGGAGCGATCTGCCTTGTTTGACCGATAAGACCGAAGCCACAAGCCTTCATCACACTCTTGAGTTTTGCGAACGAGAGATTGACGTTGTAACCGGGAATCGATTCGAGCTTGTCCAGAGTTCCGCCGGTGTGACCGAGACCGCGTCC
>JANOGL010000055.1:0-5009 GCA_031405985.1 Acidobacteriota bacterium
CATTGGAAGCAGGATCGCCGTAAAGATAACGTGATACCAGATCGGAACGTACGGCCAGGACATAACCGCTTTGAGTAAGCCGAGGCCAAGCAGCAGAATCCCGACAAACAGCGGCGCGCGTGAGCTGCCCCCGGCGATCAGTGCGGCCAGAGCTCCGGCCATCACGGAGACTATTGAGCCGATGACAATATGCGTGAGCAGCATCGTAGTGTCCGGCGTGAACTGACCGCCATTCTCAACGGCGTGCTGGAACGCCAGTTGAGGAGCACCGTACCACTGGGGCAAAACAGCGACAAGGAAGTTTTCGATCCCGACCCATGCGATCACCCAGGCAAAAAATCCGGCAATGACTCCGAAGACAATTCGTAACATATTTCTCTTCTTATTTGTATCTGCTATTCCCAGTCATTCTTGAGCAGCAATTGTTCGATCAGGTAAGCGTGGTGCATCTCGTGAACGTACAGATGGCGGAACATGATCCATACCGAATAATGATCGAACGCCTCGTGCTCGGCAGTTTTCTGCCACTCGTCCGGCGACAGCTTCTTCAGTCTTTCGACGAGCGCGGCTCGTTCGCGGACGTATCTGTCGAGGCTTTCGTCGAGGTCGACGTCGAGCATCGCTCCCGCCTCGTCCTCAGCCGAATTCTCTATCACTTCAATGAACGGTTCCGGCGTCGACAAGATCATATCGAGCCGCGCACGAAACGCAACGTCAGACTGCGACAGATGAATCGCGTGCTCATACGCCGACCATTTCTCCGGGCTCGGGCGACGCTTCAGTATCTGCGGCGGCACTTCCCGGATCAGAGGAATGATCACGCCGGGGGCCTTCTCCAAGGCTGATATTAAGGTTGCTGTGTTGCTCATGCTATTTGCGATCCAGTGCCTGCTTTCGCTCTACCATTGCCGATTCGATCAATCGGCGTAATTCCGGCCGATCTGCGTCTTCGCTCGAATACACTTTTACGTGTCTCAGCCGTTTTCCCGTTCCTTCGATCAACCCGGCCGGGTCCGCGAGTGCCGCACCATTATAAAAACCGAGATTCACATAGGCTGCCTTAGGCATGATGTAAGCGTATGCCTCGCTCATCTTTTTTGGTCCAAGCCCGAATGACGCCGCATTATCTCCTAAACGGACGACTTCAACCGCATCGGGATCCACACGCAGAATGAGCTTGCGAAGGCTGCGCGCGATCTGCTCGATCTTAGGATCGAGCCTTGCGACAAGATCGTCGAATGTTCCGAATTTTGCTTTGGATAAACTCATTTTCAAGTCCTGAGAATGTGCCCGGCTCGTTAACGGACAAATGCAATGTATACCGCTTCGTGACCAACTTGTTAGGGTTCGTGAGCGATCTTGCCCGCTTCGTAAGCCATTTGCACCGCTTCGTGAGGCACTTTCAGGGCTTCGGGAGCGACTTACGCCGCTTCGTGTTCGATTTGCAACGGTACGCGTAGTTAGGAGGAAACTTTACGAGAAGATTAGACGACCAACTTGGCGAAGTTTTTTGCCGCGGAGCCTGTACCTAGCCGTTTCTATGGTTTCCGCACAACACGGACTGCCCGCAACTCCAACTTGATAACGTTGGACAATCAAAATGTTTCTTTTGATACTCACATCGAAAAAGCCGCCGTCGCTCTTATTTCCACCCGCAAGCCTGGTTAACAAAACCGGCTTCCCGTTCTTAACGCCATAAACGAGGCCCCAAATATAAACGTAAGACGCACCGCTGCCGCACGAGTACAATACGACCGCTTCGTCCTTCCCGTCTAAATTAATATCGCCGTAAGTGACCTTATAAATCTGTAGATAGACTGCGATACCTCGCTTATCACCGCGAAACTCGCCCTCTCGAACTCGGACGCGTGACACGGCATCAGCGCTCCCGCAACTCAATTTATGCGTAAAATTCTTAAAGTCGACGTTACGAATATTTGATTGTGCAGTCACTCCAGCCGCGACTAGAAGCAGCAGAATCAACAAAAAGGTAAGCTTTCCGACCATAACATTTATGCCACAACCTTCTCAACGCGGATGTAGACCGTATCTCTTTCAACGGGCTCGAAGCCGGCGCGGTGGATCATTTCGATGATTCTTATCTGGATATTATTCACCGTCAAATTTCACCTTGGCGTAAACATCCGCCAGCGAGATGGTGCAGTCTATCGATGCCAGAGTTATTGAACCGTCGAGTCCGGCGGCTTCGGAGAGGAGCCAAAAGCCGTCGCCATGCTTTACGTATTTTTCGATTCGGGCTGCATTTTGCGAAACCAGCACATATTCGTCAAGACTTTCGATGCTGCGGTAATTCTGAAATTTTTGTCCACGGTCGTAGCCTTCGGTTGAATCCGATAGAATTTCGATCAACAAAAGCGGATTTGTCAGAGTGTCGAATTCGTCGTCAATGAACTTCGGGTCGCCGCATACGACGACAATATCGGGATACGTATATAGTCGAACACTCGGGACAAAAACCCTCATGTCCGACATGTATGTCTCGCAGTCTTTGTTTCTTAATGAGGCGTGCAAACCGCTGCCTATATTTAGAGAAATAAGATTGTGCGCACGCTTGGCCCCAGACATTGCGACGATCTCGCCATCGCGATATTCATGTTTCTCGTCAGAGGCTCGCTCAAAAGCGAGGAACTCTTCGGGCGTCATTTTTGGCAACGGGTTCGGATTCATAACGCTTTACCTCACGCGGCAATTTTCTCAACGCGGTTGTAGACGGTGTCTCTTTCCACAGCCTCGAAACCTGCGCGTTCGATCATTTCGATGATCTCCTGTTTGGTCATTTTTACTTCGCCGCCGGATTCGACGGAGTAGCTGTGGGTGAGTTCGCCGCCGTCGGTGATGGTGCCGTCGAGGTCGTTGGCGCCGAAGTGGAGGGCGGTCTGGGCTGTGGCTTTGCCGAGCATGACCCAGTAGGCTTTGATGTGATCGAAGTTGTCGAGCATCAGCCGTGAGACGGCGATGGTCTTGAGATTGAGAACCGCGTCCGGGCCGGGCAAGCTATCGAGCGCGGTGCCGGGCGGATAGAACGCGAGCGGGATGAAGCACTGGAAGCCGCCGGTCTTGTCCTGCTGCTCACGAAGTTTTATAAGGTGGTCAATGCGGTCTTCCGTCGTCTCGATGTGGCCGTAGAGCATCGTCGCGTTGGTCTTGAGACCGGCGGCGTGGACCTTGCCCGCAAGCTCGAGCCAACGCTTCCCATCGCATTTATGATCGCAAATTCTCGAACGCGTCGGCTCCGCAAAGATCTCAGCACCGCCGCCGGGGCATGAGTCCATTCCCGCGGCCTTGAGTTTCTCGATCACTTCTTCGTCGGACATCTTGTAAAACCGTGCCATAAAATCCAACTCGACCATCGTCAGGGCTTTGAGATGGAGCTTTGGAAATTCGCGTTTGAGTGACGAGAAAAGGTCGGTGTAGTACGTAAAAGGGAGTTTGCTGTTCAGGCCGCCGACGATGTGCAACTCGGTCGCGCCTTCACCAACTGCCTCGCGTGCGATGTCGAGCGCTTCCTGAACCGAATGCGTGTACGCATCTTCAGCGCGTGCTCGCCGATAAAATCCGCAAAATTTGCAGTCGGCGACGCAGATATTGGTGTGATTAAAATGGCGGTTGACGTTGTAATACGTCGTTAAACCGTGCTTTTTGCGGCGGACGGTGTCGGCCAGTTTGCCAAGAGCATTGAGGTCGTTCGTCGCGTAAAGCGACATCCCGTCATCAAACGTCAGATGCTCGCCGTCCTCGACCTTAAAGGCGATATCTATCAATTTTGGGTCAAATGACAACCGCATACATCAACCTGCCAATACTTCTACATAGTCACTCTGCGAGATCGGCGGCGGGATATGTACTTCACTCTCCGTCAGGTCTTCGAGATGAGACTCGATAGCTTCGTGGATAAGGCGTTTTACTTCTTCTTCCGTTTCACCAACCGCGACGCAGCCCGGCAGATCTGGAACATAGGCCCCATAGCTTGTTTCACCTTTTTCGATGACGATCATATAACGCATTACTTCTACCACTGTTTCTTTAATCCAGCCTGTTATAATACGCTGTTCAAGGTCCCAACGGGCATTTCGACGCTATCCTTACCGGCTATTGCTACTGTCCCGCCCTTTGTTTGATGATGAACTGGCGATGGCTGCCACGTATCCGAATTAATTGCCAGCCGTCTTTTTCGATCATTTTTATAAGCTCTTTGACCTTCATTTAAGCCCCAAACCATATGCTAAAATCTTAGCAAAAGGAAGTGAACTAAACTATCTATGAAATTCGGACAGGTAGAAAATCCCGCAGAGGTCGATTTTTCGCTTCCGCCGGACCACCCGGACACAAAACGCGTATTGGCCAAATCGAAGGCAAAAGAACTCACTATTTACGTCGGTTGTGCAAAGTGGAACAGCAAAGACCTAAAGGGTTTCTATCCAAAGGGCGTAAAAGCGAAGGACGAACTTCATTATTACTCGACTCAGTTCAACTGCATCGAGCTGAACGCGACGTTTTACAAGCGATATTGGGAGAACAACTACACCGCTTGGCGCGAGGGCACGTCCGACGGGTTCAGATTTTTTCCTAAATTCAACCAGGGCGTGACGCATTATGCACGGCTGAAAGGTACAGAAGAGCGCGTAGAGCAGTTTGTCGAAAATGTAACGTTCCTCAAAGAAAAGCTCGGTATGGTCTTTTTGCAGATGCACGATAATTTCGGGCCGAAGGATTTTGACCGCGTCGGGGAGTTCGTCGATAAGTGGACATACGACGTGCCGATGGCAATGGAGTTTCGACAGACGGGGTGGCATACCGACCCCGACGTGTCGGCCCGGCTCTATAACCTGCTCGAATCGAGCGGGATAACCAACGTCCTCGTTGATACCGCAGGCCGCCGCGACCTGATGCACATGCGGCTGACAACTCCGGCAGCGTTCATTCGCTGGGTCGGCGCGAATCACGAATCGGACAGAGCGCGTCTAGACGAATGGGTCGAGCGAATTGCG
>JANOGL010000039.1:0-13411 GCA_031405985.1 Acidobacteriota bacterium
AGTCGAGATGGTCATGCCGGGCGACAACATCCAGATGGAGATCGAGCTGATCGCTCCGATCGCTATGGAAAAAGGCCTCCGCTTTGCAATCAGAGAGGGCGGTCGCACAGTCGGTGCCGGCACCGTCGCAGAGGTCGTGGAGTAATTAAATGGCTAAAGGAGCTAGAGACAATATTATTTTGCAGTGCACTGAGTGCAAAGAGCGCAATTACGTGACGACAAAGAACAAAAAGACTCAGCCGAACAGGCTCGAGTTTAATAAGTTCTGTCGCCGTTGCCGTTGCCACAGGCTGCATAAAGAAAATAAGTAATTGTGAATGGTGAATGGTGAATGGTGAATAGAAAAATCGCCATTCGTCATTCATAAATCATCATTCACCATTGCATTCAGGGGTATGGTGTCAATGGTTAGCATGGAGGTCTCCAAAACCTTAGGTGCGGGTTCGAGTCCTGCTACCCCTGCCATTACAATTTGAGATTTTGGATTTGGGATTTTGGATTTCAAAGCCAGGAGATAGAAAAAGCATGTCAGAGGCAGTTGCAAAAGAAAAAGAAGGAATCGGCGAGTTTATTCAGAAGACTCGCGCAGAGCTTGATAAGACGTCGTTTCCGTCGTCGAACGACGTTAAGAACACGACGATCATCGTGATCGCGAACGTTATTTTCTTTGCGCTGTATCTGTTTTTGATCGATATAGGCTGGACATACGTCATCGAGGCGTTTACCCGGGCTGTAAACAAGATCGCCGGAGCCTAAAGGATATTTGAAGATGAAGCAGTGGTTTTTTATCCACACTTATTCGGGACACGAGAACAAGGTCGTTGAGAGCTTGCAGGCTCGCATTCGCGACATGGAGCTTGCCGAGCAGATAACGGGCGTTTTGCTTCCGAAGGAAAAGGTCATCGAGATGCGCGGCAATAAAGAGTACGTTTCGGAACGGATGTTTTATCCGGGTTACGTGCTTGTCGAGATCGATTGCGACGAGAAGGGCAAGATTCCGGATAACGTTTTTCACGCGATCAAGGCGACACCGAAGGTGACCGGTTTTCTTGGCGGAAAGCAGCCGACACCGCTCAGTCAGGCCGAGGTCGATCAGATCGTGCACAATATCGAGCTTGCGACCGAGAAGCCGAAACCGAAGTTCACTTATCAAGTCGGCGAGGTCGTGCGTATCAAGTCGGGGCCGTTTGCAAGCTTTACCGGCAAGGTCGAAGAAGTTAATGAAGACAAGGCAGTGCTCAAGGTTTCGATCACGATCTTCGGTCGATCGACTCCGTACGAATTGACATTTTTGGAAGTGGAAAAAGTCACTTTTGCAGAAGAAGAATAAATTGAATGAGGACATTGCCGATAAATTTGTCGGCATCGTTAATCGAAAATGGCAAAGAAGATAGAAGGTTACATTAAGTTACAAATACCGGCGGGCAAGGCCAATCCGGCGCCGCCAATCGGCCCGGCATTGGGTCAGCACGGCGTGAACATCATGGAATTCTGCAAGGCGTTCAACGCCAAAACGCAGAATGACGATCCGGATATGAAGATTCCGGTCGTGATTACGGTTTACGCGGATCGTTCGTTTACATTCGAGACGAAAACGCCGCCGGCGGCTGATCTTTTGAGAAAGGCTTCGGGCATTGCAAAAGGTTCGGGCAAGGCAAATAAGGAAAAGGTCGGAGTTATCAAACGTTCGCAGATCGAGGAGATCGCGAAGAAAAAAATGCAGGATCTCAATACGACGAACCTCGAGTCCGCAATGCGGACGATCGAGGGAACGGCGAAGTCAATGGGATTGACAGTTGAAGGTTAGTAATTAAAAAGGGAGAAAGACTAAGTCTTTCGTTAAAACCTGGAGGTAAAAATGAAAAGAGGTAAGAAGTATCTTGCCGCACTCGAAAAGCTCGAGGCCGGTAAGAAACATACGCTGGAAGAAGCGGTCTTAAAATTGAAGGAGATCGCGTTTGCAAAGTTCGACGAAACTGTCGAATTGACAATGTGGCTGGGCGTCGACCCGCGAAAGGCCGATCAGCTCGTTCGCGGCACGATTGTTTTGCCGCACGGTCTTGGCGGGGCGGCGAAGAAAGTCGTCGTTATTGCACAAGGCGACAAAATTAAAGAGGCCGAAGCCGCGGGTGCGGACCTCGCCGGGGGCGACGACATTGTCGAAAAGATTAAAGGCGGCTGGCTAGAATTTGACGCACTTATCGCCACGCCCGATATGATGGGCAAAGTCGGTCAGCTTGGAAAAATTCTAGGCCCTCGCGGCCTGATGCCAAATCCAAAAACAGGCACCGTTACGATGGACGTCAAGACGGCCATCGAAGAGACCAAAGCCGGTAAGGTTGAATATCGCGTTGATAAAACGGGCGTTATTCATTCGCCGGTGGGTAAAGTGTCGTTTGACCAGGCGAAGCTGGCTGAGAACACGCGGGTTTTGATCAACGCGGTTATGAAGGCAAAGCCGACCACCGCAAAAGGCCGCTACTTAAAAAAGATAAATATCGCAGCGACGATGAGCCCGGGCGTGATGCTCGATGAGCTCGCATACGCGTAAGTGAGGAGCATTTAGAGAGATGAAATCAAGAGAAACAAAAGCAAAAGATCTGGCCGCTCTCACTGAGTCACTTGCTGCTTCAAAGAGCGCAATGGTCGTGAGTTTTACCGGCCTGACCGTGCAAAAAGATCAGGAATTTCGCAGTAGCCTTCGCGAGGCAGGCGCAAAATATGAGGTCGTAAAAAACACGCTCGCCCGGATTGCTGTTAAAGGGACGCAATTCGAAGATGTGTCGGATCACTTAAAAGGCGTGACGGCGATTGCATGGACAGAGAATGATCCGGTCGTCCTTTCGAAAGCGATTTCGAAATTCATGAAGGACAACGCGGACTTTTATTCGTTCAAGTCCGGCGTTATTGATGGCAAGCTCGTTGATTTCGCTCAATTGACGACGATCGCAAATCTGCCTTCGAAAGAAGAGCTTATTTCCAAACTTCTGTTCGTGCTCAACGCACAGGCGCAGCGCATAGTCACGGTCATCAATGCCGTGCCGCGTGATCTTGCTGTTGTTATTAAGCAAATCGGCGAACAGGAAGGACGTGCCGCCGGAACGCCGACACCGGCCGTAGAACCCGAGCAAGCTCAGGAACCAGTAGCTGAGGTCGACGCCGCGCCCGCAGAGGAACCCTCCGTTGCAGAAACCGCTGAAGCACCAGTCGAGGCCGTTTCTGCCGAAGAGGAACCGGCCACAGAAGCCGAATCGGCGCCGGCGGAAGTACCTCCTGCCGAGGAAATTCCGGCAGAAGAGGAGAAAGCAGAATAAGTTTTTTGAAGTTTCAGATCTCAAATCCGGGATTTGAAATTTCAAATTTGAAATTGCGGGCGGCGATGTTCGCAAAAGCCGTACTCAAGGAAAACGAGCGTTTGTGTTTGTCAGGCACAGACGGTTTCGGACGAGCGAAGAAAGGTGATGCAACCCGTTCTTTATGAGTCCCTGGGTTCTAGCGGCGAAATGGAGTAAATAGTGAATCGAAAATAGTAAATAGACAGATTCTATTCACGGTTTGCTATTAACTATTTACTAATAAAAGAACCCTAAACAGGAGATAGAAAAAGTCATGGCAATAAAAAAGGAAGATGTAATTGAATATTTGAAGGGAATGTCGCTTCTCGAAGCGTCCGAACTGGTCAAGGAACTCGAAGAGGTCTTTGGCGTTTCGGCTGCAGCGGCTGCACCGATGATGATGGCGGCTGGTGCCGGTGCAGGTGGCGGTGACGCGGCTCCGGCGGCTGAAGAAAAGGATTCGTTTGACGTTGTCCTTACTGCCGCTGGCGGCAACAAGATCGCTGTCATTAAGGTCGTTCGCGAAGTAGTTGCGGGTCTCGGCCTGAAAGAAGCGAAAGATCTTGTCGATGGTGCTCCGAAACCGCTCAAAGAAGGTGTTTCTAAAGCGGAAGCAGAAGAAATTAAAACAAAATTGACCGAGGCAGGCGCTACGGTCGAGCTCAAGTAACTCAAACAGACAGGGGGGCGCAGGCTCAAAAAGCTTGCGTCCCACGTTTTGTTTTCAGAGTTTAGTGCTGTTATACTTTCTGGTTCGCGCCTTGTTTCTAATTTTCGAGGTGTGAATCAGCCGGTTGGTCGGAAGTCGGTAAACTATTGCAAAACAATAGTTTCCGGGTGGTTTTAGACGCGACAATGGTCGCAAACAAGTGGAGAGTTGGTGTCAGTTTCGGCACGCTCGGAAATCTCAGATAGCAAAAACTGCTGCTGAAAAAGCGGTCTGGGTAAACTTTACCCTCGGCCGCATTTCCTGTCTTTGACGAGCGAACTCCGAGAGACCTGTTACTTTCAACGTGCATCGTAACAGCATCGCTCGCAAAAATCAACAGCTTTTAAATAAGCATTTTTATATAACGATATGATTAATAATCCTCTTCAAAATAGCTCAAACGGACTTGGTGTCAGAACAAGTCAATCTCCCGAGCGCGTGGATTTTTCAAAAATTTATACATCGGCACAGATTCCGAATCTGATCGAGGTCCAGCGCGAATCATACAATCGCTTTTTGCAGATGGACCTTATTCCCGAGGAGCGCGACTTTATCGGTTTGCAGTCGGTGTTTTCTTCGATCTTTCCCGTGTCGGACTTTCGTGAGACGGCTACGCTCGAATATGTCGAATATCAGATCGGCAACTGGCAGTGCAAGTGCGGCAACCTCGAAGGCCTCGAACACCTTCGTGCAAATTGTAAAAATTGCTCGGCAAAAATAAAGGTCGATCCGTTTAACCCGGCAGAAGTGCTCTGTAAAAATTGCGGTACGTTTAATGCCGTCCGTCCAAATCTCTGCAACAACTGCGGTGAGCCGGTTGGCCTCAAACACAAACACGATCAGCAGGAGTGCCAAGAACGCGGCATGTCGTATAGCGTTCCGCTGAAGGTCAAAATTCGTCTTACGGTTTACGATAAGGACCCGGACACAAATGTTGCTACGATCCGCGACATCAAGGAAGAGGACGTTTTCTTTGGCGAAATTCCGCTGATGACCGACAACGGCACTTTTATCATTAACGGCACTGAGCGCGTTATTGTGTCGCAGCTTCATCGTTCGCCGGGCGTTTTCTTTAAGGGCGATCGTGACGAATTTCTCGCAAAGATCATTCCGTATCGCGGCTCTTGGGTTGAGTTTGAATACGATCAGAAAGGCATCTTGCATTGTCGGCTCGGCAAGCGAAAGCTTACGGCGACGGTGTTTTTGCGTGCTCTCGGCCTTTGGCTAAACCCTCAGATCGACATGAAGACCGTCTCGGACAGCATTCTCGAAGAGATCGTCAAGAACGCCGAATATGCAGACGCCGAGATTCTGAAATTGTTTTACGTGACAGATGAAGTTGTCACTGAAAAAGGTAAGTTCTTCGTTAAGGTCAAAAAAGAAGGCGACACTCACCTCGCCGGCATGCGAGCCGAAGAGGACATTAAAGATAAGCGCGAAGAGGTTACGCGTAAAGGTAAAAAAGTTACGAAAGCTGCGATCGCCGACCTTCGCCGTTTGAAGAAAGATCGTGTTCAGATTTCTGCCGGCGATCTCGAAGGGGCGTTCGCTCTCGACGACATCGTAAACAAAGAAACCGGCGAGGTCATTGTCGAATCGAACGCCGAGGTAACCGCCGGTTTGCTGCAGCAGATGTTCGAAGAAGGCGTCAAGGAGTTTCAAGTCTTTTTCCCGCAGCGTGACGTCATCGGGGAGATCATTTCGGCGACCTTGAAAAAAGACCCGATCTCAAAACCCGTCGATGCGTTGCTCGAAATTTACCGCAAGATGCGACCGGGCGATCCGCCTACCGTGCCGACGGCGTATCGTCTGCTCGAGGGAATGTTCTTTGACACGCGAAGGTTCGATCTGTCGCGCGTTGGACGTTTGAAGTTCAACATCAAGATGGGGCGGCCTGACTTTGACCGCATTACCGATCCGCTGCTCGCGCCACAGGATTTCCTCGACGTTGTCAATTACGTTCTTCGCATGAAGCGTGACAGCGACAATTATTCGCAGGACGACATCGATCATTTGGGAAATCGCCGCGTTCGCGCGGTCGGGGAGCTGCTTGAAAATCAGTTCCGGATCGGTTTGGAGCGCATGGAGCGTGCGATAAAGGAGAAGATGTCGATCCAGCAGGACATGTTCACGACCATGCCGCGCGATCTTGTCAACGCAAAACCGGTGACGGCGGCGGTTCGCGAGTTCTTCGGTTCTTCTCAGTTATCGCAGTTCATGGATCAGACGAACCCGTTGTCCGAAATTACGCACAAGCGACGTCTTTCGGCGCTCGGGCCGGGCGGTTTGTCGCGTGAGCGTGCGGGCTTTGAAGTTCGAGACGTTCACCCGACGCACTACGGCCGCATCTGTCCGATCGAGACGCCCGAAGGCCCGAACATCGGCCTCATCTCGTCGCTCTCGTGCTTTGCACGAATCAACGAATTTGGCTTTATCGAGTCGCCGTATCGCAAGGTCGAGGATGGCCGTGTGATCGAATACGTTCGTGTACAGAACGGTGGCGATACTAAATTCAAACCCGGCGAACACGTGCCGCTCGAAGCGGTAGATGCTGCGAACAAAAAGGTCAAAGGCGGTAAAGAGGCCGTTTACGAACCGTGGCCATTTTATCTGACGGCCTGGGAAGAAGATCGCTACATCATCGGGCAGGCGAACATCGAGCTCGACGCGAAAGGTAATTTCGTCAAAGAGAGAAATGCTGCGCGACAGAAAGGTGAATTCATCACCGCCGACAGGATGGAGATTCAGTACATGGACGTTTCGCCGAAGCAGCTTGTTTCGGTCGCCGCGTCGCTGATTCCGTTTCTTGAAAACGACGACGCAAACCGTGCGTTGATGGGCTCGAACATGCAACGTCAATCCGTGCCGCTGCTTCGTGCCGAGTCACCGTATGTCGGCACCGGAATGGAGAAGATCGCTGCACGCGACAGCGGAGCGGTCGTGATCGCGAAACGCGACGGCATTGTAGATTTTGTCGACAGCGAACGCATCATCGTCAAAGCCGATCATCAGGTTGACGGCACGATCTCGCGTGAGGTGACGGCGGACATTTATTCGCTCGTTAAGTTCAAACGCTCGAATCAAAACACCTGCATCAACCAACGTCCGATCGTCGATGTCGGCGAACAAGTTCTCAAGGGCCAGGTCATCGCTGACGGCCCGTGTACCGATCGCGGCGAGCTTGCTCTCGGGCGCAACGTGCTAGTCGCCTTTATGCCATGGCGCGGTTATAACTTTGAGGACGCGATCCTGGTTAGCGAGCGACTGGTGAAGGACGACTACTATACATCGATTCACATCGAGGAACTCGAGATCGAGGCACGCGACACAAAGCTGGGCCCTGAGGAAATTACCCGCGACATCCCAAACATCGGTGAGAACATGCTTCGCGACCTCGACGAGAGCGGCATCATCCGCATCGGCGCACAAGTTAAGCCAGGCAGCGTGCTCGTCGGCAAGGTTACGCCAAAGGGCGAGACGCAGTTGACCGCTGAGGAGAAATTGCTCCGCGCGATCTTTGGCGAAAAGGCCGGTGACGTAAAAGACGCTTCGCTCACTTGCCCGCCGGGAATCGACGGCACGGTCGTCGATGTTCAGATCTTTACGCGTAAGGGTCAGGACAAGGACGAACGCAGCTTGAACATCGAGGGCACTGAGGAAGAGGCTCTTCACCGCGATCTCGACGACGAAATTCGAATTCTGGAAGAGCAGCGCGACGAGCGCATCTTCGAGTTGTTCGAGGGCCGCAAACTCGCGGGCGATCTCAAAGACGGCAAAGAAGTAATTCTCAAGAAAGGCGTGACGGTTACGCGCGAGTTAATTGCTGAGGTCGATCCGAAGTTTCTTCGCAAGATCGAGGTCGCCTCAGGTCGCATCGATACAGGAGGCGAGGTCAAGGAATACGAACAGCGCACCGATCGTCAGATCAACATTCTTCGCGACATCTACGACGAGAAGATAACTAAGCTCAAACAAGGCGACGAATTGCCGCCGGGCGTGATCAAGATGGTCAAGGTCTTCGTCGCGATGAAGCGCAAGCTCAGCGTCGGCGACAAGATGGCCGGCCGCCACGGTAACAAGGGCGTCATCGCCCGCATCCTGCCCGAGGAAGATATGCCGTACTTGCCGGACGGAACGCCGGTCGAGATCGTACTCAATCCGCTCGGCGTGCCGTCGCGTATGAACGTCGGTCAGATACTCGAAACTCACTTGGGTTGGGCGGCGCGCGTTCTTGGATTACACTTTGCGACGCCGGTTTTCGACGGTGCGAGCGAAGAAGAGATCAAGGGCTACATACATCAGGCGAATGCCGAATTCGACCGTCTCAAACTGCCGCCGTCGGTCGGTCCCTCGGGCAAGACGCGTCTCTACGACGGTCTGACGGGCGAACAGTTCGAGCAAAAGGTGTGCGTCGGTTACATCTATATGTTGAAACTTTCGCACCTTGTGGACGACAAGATTCACGCACGCTCGATCGGGCCGTACAGCTTGATCACGCAGCAGCCGCTCGGCGGAAAGGCGCAATTCGGCGGACAGCGTTTCGGCGAAATGGAAGTTTGGGCGCTCGAGGCCTACGGCGCGGCGCACATTCTGCAAGAGCTGCTCACGTGCAAGTCAGACGACGTTGCCGGCCGCTCGAAAATTTACGAGACGATCGTCAAGGGCGTTTCGAACTTCGAACCGGGCATCCCCGAATCGTTCAACGTGCTCGTGCGCGAGCTGCAATCTCTCTGCCTCGACGTCGAGCTAATTCAGGCAGATCAGATCGACCCCGATGAGATCGTCGCCGGCGTCGATGCGCTGGTAGGAGTGGATTAATAGGTTCAAAGTTCAAGGTTCAAAGTTCAAAGTCAACAGTGACGGGGCAACTTTGAACTTTGAACTTGAAACTTTGAACAAAAAAATATGTTTCGATTTAATCAAGACAACAAAACACAACTGACCACAAATTATGAGGCGATCCGCATTTCGCTCGCGTCGCCGGAGAAGATACATTCGTGGTCGCACGGCGAGGTGACGAAGCCCGAGACGATCAATTACCGCACCTTTAAGCCGGAACGCGACGGGCTGTTTTGCGCCCGTATTTTCGGCCCAGTGGCGGATTGGGAATGTCTCTGCGGCAAGTACAAACGCATGAAGCATCGCGGCGTGATCTGCGACAAGTGCGGCGTTGAGGTCACGCAGTCGAAGGTTCGACGCGAGCGCCTCGGCCACATCAATCTCGCCAGTCCGTGCTCGCACGTGTGGTTCTTTAAAGGTTTGCCGTCGCGTATCGGCCACCTGCTAGACATCACTTTGCGCGATCTCGAAAAGATCCTCTACTTCGAGACATACATCGTCGTCGATCCGGGCGACGTGGAAGAACTCAAGGAAAAAGAGCTGCTCAACGACGAGCGCTTTCGTGAGCTGACGCGTGAATATCCGAACAAGTTCGTCGCCAAGATGGGCGCCGAGGCGATCAAAGATCTGCTTCAGATGATCGATATCCCGGAGCTTGTCGATGACCTGCGTTTGCGGATGAAGGACGAAACTTCGCAGCAGAAGAAACTTAAATTCAGCAAGCGTCTGAAAGTTGCGAACTCGTTTTTGCGTTCGGGCAACAAGCCTGAGTGGATGATCCTCGATGTGATCCCGGTCATTCCGCCGGAACTTCGCCCGCTGGTGCCGCTTGATGGCGGACGCTTTGCGACATCGGATCTTAACGATCTTTATCGACGCGTCATCAACCGCAATAACCGCTTGAAGAAACTCATCGAGCTGCGCGCGCCGGAGGTCATCGTTCGAAATGAAAAGCGAATGCTTCAAGAGGCGGTCGATGCGCTGTTCGACAACGGACGTCGCGGCCGGGTGCTTCGCGGAGCAAACAACCGTCCGCTGAAATCGCTGTCAGGCACATTGAAGGGCAAGCAAGGACGCTTTCGACAGAATCTGCTTGGCAAACGCGTAGATTACTCGGGACGTTCGGTGATCGTCGTCGGGCCCGAACTGAAACTTCATCAGTGCGGCCTGCCGAAAAAGATGGCCTTGGAGCTGTTCAAGCCATTTATTTACAACAAATTAGAAAAGGATCAGCACGCTGCCACGATCAAACAGGCGCGCGAGATGGTCGAGCGTCAAGAGCCGATCGTTTGGGACATTCTCGAAGACGTCATCCGCGAACATCCCGTGCTGCTGAACCGCGCGCCGACGCTTCACCGTCTCGGCATTCAGGCGTTCGAGCCGGTGCTCGTCGAGGGCAAGGCGATCAAAATTCACCCGCTCGTCTGCACGGCGTTCAACGCCGACTTCGATGGCGACCAGATGGCGGTGCACATTCCGCTGTCGCCCGAGGCGCAGATCGAAGCGAGTGTTCTCATGCTCGCGTCGAATAATCTTCTTTCGCCGGCAAGTGGTCAACCGATCGCTGTACCGTCGCAGGACATCGTGCTTGGCTGTTACTATCTGACGCTTGCTCGCGATGAGATGAAGGGCGAGAACAAGGCGTTTGCGACCATCGACGACACACTGCTTGCCCACGACGCCGGTATTGTCGAGACGCAGACGAAGATCAGGCTTCGCTGGAAAGGCGATCTCGTCGATCTTACGACAGAGCACAACAATCAGGACGTAATGCGTGCGACGGTGCGTGAAAACGTCGATCAGGTCATCGAGACGACCGTTGGCCGTGCGATCTTTAACGAACGTCTTACACGCGACGGCTTGCCGTATGTCAACGGCGTTATGAAAAAGAAAGGCCTGCAAAGCCTGGTGACATTTTGCCACCTCAAGCTCGGTCACGACCAGACGGTCGCGTTGCTCGACGATCTAAAGACGATGGGCTTTCTCCACGCGACGAAGGCCGGCATCTCGATCGGTATCGACGACATGGTCACGCCGGCGTCGAAGAAAGGCATCATCGAGAAAGCTCTCAAAGATGTCGATAAGCTTCGCAAACAATACGAAGACGCGACGATGACCGATCTCGAACGCACAAACAAGGTCACCGCGATCTGGTCCGACGTGACCGATCACGTGGCGAAAGAAATGTTCGCGGCGATGAACAAGCGTGAGAAAGATCGTAAGGAACTCAATCCGATCCTTGTGATGGCCGACTCAGGCGCCCGAGGCAGTGAAGCTCAGATTCGTCAGCTCGCCGGTATGCGCGGCCTGATGGCAAAGCCGTCGGGTGAGATCATCGAAAACCCGATCCTCGCAAACTTTCGCGAAGGTCTCGACGTGCTGCAGTACTTTATCTCGACGCACGGTGCCCGAAAGGGCCTTGCCGACACGGCGCTCAAGACGGCCGACTCGGGCTATCTCACGCGTCGATTGGTTGACGTTGCGCAGGATGTGATCGTCTCTGAGGATGATTGCGGCACGCTTCGTGGCGTATGGGCAGAGGCGATCATTCGCAACGGCGAAGAGGTTGAGTCGCTTCGTGACCGCATCGTCGGCTGCACCTCGCTCGACGACATTATCGACCCGGTCGATGGCACGGTGATAGTAAAAGCAAACGTCGAGATCAATGAGGATCTCGGCTCGCAAGTTCAACTCTCGGGCTTGCAAAAGGTGCGAATTCGCTCGGCTCTGACGTGTGAATCGCGTCGCGGCGTCTGCGTAAAATGCTACGGCCGCAATCTTGCGACCGGTAACACGGTCGAGATCGGTGAGGCCGTCGGCGTCATCGCTGCACAGTCGATCGGCGAACCGGGTACGCAGCTTACTATGCGTACGTTCCACGTCGGCGGCACCGCTCGTCTCGAACAGGAGACGCAGCACAAGGCCGCGATGGACGGCACAGTCAAGTTCGGCCCGGACATGAAGGTGATCAAGAATCGTGTGGGCGAATTTGTCTCGCTTCGTCGTCAGTCCGAGATCGCGCTTGTCGATGAACGTGGCCGCGAAGTCGCTCACTACAAGGTTGTGTATGGCGCGCAGATTCACGTCAAGGATAAGCAAAAGGTCACAGAGGACGACGTGCTCGTCACCTGGGATCCGTTCACGTTCGCCATTCTCACCGAAGAGTCGGGCAAGATAAAGTATCAGGATCTCAAAGAAGGCAAGACCGTCGAGGAAGAGATCGATAAAGTAACGGGGCAGAAGCGGCTCGTCGTAAAAGATTCGGACGAAAAAAATCAGCCTCGTCTCGAAATTCGCAATGCGAGTAACAAGGTTCAGAAAACCTATCAGATGCCGATCCGCGCAAATCTGATCGTCGAGGACGGCGATAATGTAAAGGCGGGCGACGTCATCGCGAAGATTCCGCGCGAAACGACAAAGACAAAAGACATCGTCGGCGGTCTGCCGCGTGTCGTTGAGCTTTTCGAAGCGCGGCGTCCGGGCGAGACAGCAGTCATGTCTGAGATCAACGGCGTCGTAAAATTCGGCCCGATTGCAAAAGGCAAGCGCAAGCTCATCATCATCGGCGACGACGGCAGCGAGCGTGAATACGACATTCCACGCGGCACGCACATCAACGTGCAAGAGGACGACCGCGTCCGAGCCGGCGAACCGCTCATGGACGGTCCGCTCAACCCGCACGACATCCTTCGTGTGCTCGGAACCGGTGCTCTACAGAACTATCTCGTGAACGAAATTCAAGAGGTCTATCGTCTGCAGGGCGTGAACATCAACGACAAGCACATCGAGGTGATCGTTCGCCAGATGCTGCGTTGGGTGAAGATCAAAGATGTCGGCGACACCGACTTTTTGATGGAGGAGCAGGTCGATCGCTTCCGTTACGAGGACGAGAATGCTCGTGTGCGTGACGAAAAAGGTCAGACATCGGTCGGCGAACCGCTGCTGCTCGGCATCACAAAAGCGTCGCTCTCGACCGACTCGTTCATCTCGGCGGCGAGCTTCCAGGAAACGACTCGCGTGCTCACCGAGGCTGCAATTTCGGGACGCATCGATTATCTTCGCGGCCTAAAAGAGAACGTCATTATGGGACGCCTTATTCCCGCAGGCACCGGCATGAAGTTCTATCGCAACGTCGAAATCGCCAGGGACCCGACCGAGAATCAGAAGCCCGAGGATGAATTCGATCAGATGGGCGATCTGATTCGCGGCGGCATCGAACTGCCGATGCCGATCATCGATGACGGCATCGCGCCCGACGCAGAGATCGAAGACGAAGCCATCGAGGAATTCGACATCGACGAAGCGATGAAGATAGAAGTCGAGGATGAATAATATTATTTTAGTAAGTTAAACTAAGGCCGGAAGCGAAAACTTCCGGCCTTTTTGTGTGCGTTTTGTTTAGTTGTTAAGCCAGCATAAAAAAGAACGTGGCTTTTACACCACGTTCTTAACGCCCAAATTGATCTTAAATGTTCTAGAAAACCAATCTGCCACCGATGATGATGCTGCGATTGCCGCCGTTCGTCGC
>JANOGL010000084.1:0-7063 GCA_031405985.1 Acidobacteriota bacterium
GCTGGGACAAACGCAACCGATCTTTGACAACAATTTTCGCGTAATCGGCTTCCGGCATATTTCAGAACCATCGATCGGATTTGGCATTCAAAGAAATGTCGGGAAGCATGCATTCGCACTGACGTTCTCGAATACGCAATCCACGACCACAAGCCGATATAATTCGAGCAATCTTGCCACCGCGGCTAATCGATTAATTATCGGCTTTAATCTGTCAAGGAGGTTTTGATTAGCAATCCAAATTATTGGAGTCAAATTCAAAAAGCTGATTCGTGTGGTGTCTTTTTGCGATTGGTGGACGGACCGTATATACAGTTCTGTCTTTATTATCTAGCAACAAGACTATGTTTTCTTGCTGAAAGATATCTGAATGAAATTTTTGGCACAAAACTTGCCAAATTTCATTCTTTATTACATTTCCAACCTGCTTATCGACGACTAAAGGTCAAATAGATGCAGCATCGTTTTACATCCGCATTAAAGATTCTTGTTTTAGCTCTTGGGCTGTTATCTGGAGTTCTATCTTTTGTTACCCCTTGGACAGTCACACCGACTTCAGCTGAAAGATTGCAATCCGGCGCGCCAATTTACTCAGCTCATTGCGCGACTTGTCACGGTTCTAATGGCCGCGCTCGCACTGCCAAAGGTAAACGCACCGGTGCCACAGACTTTACGAGCGAATGGAATACAGACGAAGCTCGCGGCATACGCATCATAACAAACGGTAAAAGCGAAATGCCCTCTTTCAAGCGAAAGCTTAATGCAAGCGAGATTAGAACGGTTTTTGGTTATGTTTTAAGATTTCGACGTTAGCTCATCAGGCCGAAGAAGCATATGAAAAATAGATTAAGAAAGATCAAATCGTTCGTTGTCCTTTCTTATCTTATCGTGTCGGCCGCCGCGCTCATCGCCAGTAACAGTCTTGTTCAACCGGTCAAATCTTTTTCGACTGGGCCGCCCGCAGGTTTTTCCAGCGCCCCAGGCGAGTCTTCTTGTACGGCATGTCATGTGGGAAATCCCGGGCCTGGTCAATTTACGATAATTGCTCCTGTGACCTACTCTCCCGGCCAAACTTATCAAGTACAAGTTAGGCACACGACAAACGACACAACTCGCAGACGTTGGGGCTTTCAATTGACTTCGCTTGCCGGATTGTCTGCAGCCGGGACCTTCTCGAACCTCTCGACCCAGACACAAACATTAAACGAAAATGGAAGATTCTATATAGAGCATACTCTTGACGGCAGCTTTAGTGGACAAATCGGTGGAGCTCAGTGGACATTCAATTGGATTGCACCTTCTACAAACGTTGGGCCGGTCACCTTTTACAGCGCCGGCAATCAGGCTAATAACGATGGCACAAGCAACGACGACTTTATTTTGACTGCAACTGCCACTGTTCAGCCGTCTGCCCCTCCGATTAAATCGCCGTTTGATTTTGACGGCGATGGTAAGACAGACATATCGATCTTTCGTTCGGGGCCTGGGGAGTGGTGGTATCAGCGGAGCTCGGACGGGCAGGTTCCGGCGGGGCAGTTTGGTGCGGGGACGGATCGGATCACGCCTGGGGATTTCACTGGAGACGGGAAGACGGACATCGCGTTTTGGAGGCCGTCGACGGGCGAGTGGTTTGTGTTGCGGAGCGAGGATAGTTCGTTTTTCAGTTTTCCTTTTGGTGCGAATGGCGACGTTCCGATGCCGGCGGATTACGATGGCGACGGGCGGACGGACGCGGCGGTGTTTCGTCCATCGACGGCGACGTGGTTCATCTTAAATTCGGGTGGAAGCGGCACGGGAATCGTGAATTTTGGCACCGGCGGCGACAAGCCGGTCGCGGCGGATTACGACGGCGACGGCAAAGCCGACATCGCGATCTTTCGCCCGTCGGACGGCTCGTGGTGGTATGTGCGAAGCTCGGACACACAGGTTCGCGTCTTCCAATTCGGCGCTGGAAGCGACCGTCCCGTGCCGGGCGATTTCACCGGCGACGGCAAGGCCGACATCGCAGTCTGGCGGCCTTCGACCGGATTCTGGTTTGTCCAACGCAGCGAAGATAATTCGTTCTTCAGCTTCCCGTGGGGACAGAATGGCGACGTCCCCGTCCCCGGCGACTACGATGGCGACGGCCGCACAGACGCCGCGGTATTCCGCCCGACAGGCGCGACATGGTTCGTCCAACGCTCAACCGCCGGCACTCTAATCCAACAATTCGGCCTCACCACCGACACTCCCGTCCCATCAGCATTTGTGCCGTAAGGAGAATAGCTGCAATGAAATCTAAGTGAAATCCTGATTACTTAGGTTCGTCGTCCTTCAAAAACGACTCGTCGATGTCTTTTTCGAGTTTGGCGCGTAGCTTTTCGACCATGAGATCGGCTTTGCTGACACTCATTTCGAGGTTTGAGCGGTTGGATTGTATCTGTAAGAGCAAGGATGCGAGATTATTTTTCTCTGCTATAAGAGTTTTGCGGCGGCTGTCGCGGACATCTTCGGGACGAAGACTGCCGGCAAGCTGTAAGGAACGCTCGATGGCCTCGGGTCGCATGTCGAGCTCGATCTGATCGACCCGCATCTTGATCGAATTTTCTTTTTCGATCATCTCAAAGAGCTGCTTGCGGAGCGACTCGCTACGCTGCTCGGCACGTGTGAGAATATCAAGGTTGAGCAGCATCCTCTTTTGCTTTTCGTCGTAGGTCGTCTCACGAGTTTCCTCGAGCCTCTTTATGCGTTCGGTGAGTTCCTTTATACGCGCCGACGTTGTTGTCGGGACTTTCTCGGTGGGCTTGTCGGCGGGCTGCTCAGTTCGCGGAGGCTCCTGGTAATCTTCGGCCCGGCTGATGATCTCGGCACCGGTTAGCGTCGGCAGCGGCGTCGCGAGCGGCTTTGGCTTGGCTCTAGGCTGCGCGTTAAGTGCAAACGTCGATGAGGTGATTACAAAAATCAAAACTGCAAATCTCGACAAGCCTCTCATTTCTTTTTCCTCTCTTTATCGGGGATAAAATCGCCCGTGAACAGCTCGACCGCGTTCTTCGCGAGCCCCACGAACGGAATCGCGTCGATGCCGGAATTCGCGATCCCTTTCACGACGCCTTTCTTTTTTATGTCGCTGCCAACCAAGACAAGTGCGACCGCCGTTCCGCCGAATGGCACCATCTTCGCCGCGCGTTTTGCGACCTGCCATCCGCCCGCGTGGAGCAATTTACGCTTAATGTCCCGTCGTTCAGCCATATTTTTGCACGAAATAGATCGACCTAAGTTGCGATAATGTTCCGTGTCCGGAGCCCGCGTGTTACCCAGGGCTACGGACACTACGGTCTCGGAAACTCAAGTATCACGTGCAAGCGTCGATTCTTAGCACGATTTGCCGCCGTTGTGTTCGGAGCAACCGGCGTCTGCGCTCCAAAGCCTTTCGCGACAATGCGGCCCTCGGCAACACCGTGCGACCCGAGTTTATCCGCGACGGCGTAAGCTCGTCTATCGGTAATTGCTTGAATAACGTCCGGCTCGCCGCTGTTATCGGTATGCGATTCGATCGTCATTCGGTAATCGGGATTATTCACCAGCGTTTCAGCGAGCAGCGTCAGTTTGCCGTCTGCCTGCGGAACAAAGGTGCTCGAACGCGTGCTCGTCCACAGATTTTCGGGCAGCATCAGGACGATGCCGCGATCGTTCTTTGCAACCGTGCCGAAGGCTTTTAACGCCGCGATCAACGCTGGTTCGGCAGCTTTAACTCGCGCCGCTTTTAGCTCTTTGTCCTGCTCAGCTTGAACTTGCACCTTCTCAGCTTCGGCGGCTTTGATCTTTGCATTCGCGTTTTCGAGATCGACTTTTGTGCGAATCAGATCTTCGCGAAGTTTGGTATTTTCGTCACGCATTTCGCGATTCTGCGTCGAATAATTCATCGCGTCACGCTCGGCGAGTTCGCGGTTGCGCGTCTCGCGCGCAAGTTCATTTTTCAGTTCATTGATCTGATCTTGGGCGTCGGCGTATTTCGACTCGGCGCTGCGGATCTCGGCGTCTGTGCGGATCTGTTCGTTGCGCTTTTCACGCGCCTCTTTGCGCGTGATAGCAAGATTCTCCGCCTTGACAGCGGCGCTGATCGAACGGCGTGCCGCGATATCGATCGTGTCCGAATCGCGACCGGCCTGCAACGCATTTGTCGCATTCTGCAGTAACATCTCGGCCTCGGTCAGCTCGATTTTTGCGTCGCGCTCCGCTCCGGCATATTTTGCGAGCGCGACAGCTTGCTTCGCCTGCAAAATTGACGACGGCGTCTTTGAGTAATCTGTTTCGGCGATCTCAGGCGTTCGCGGATCACGGAAAAAGTCGCTCGTATTTCCGAAATATTGAATCGCCGGGACCGTGCCGATGCGTTTGCCATCAGGCGAAGTCGGGTAAAGATTTTCGAGCATGATCTGCTGGCTCGGACGCGTCACCATAAAATGCGGCTCGGCAGTGATGATAATTGCAAAGGTCTGTAGCGGCGTCGTGACTGTGATCTTCGAGTCGATGAAAAACAACCCGCTGCGTTTTATCTCGCCAAGGTTATCGATCTGGCCTTCAGGCGAGATCGCCCAAACGACGTATGTCGCGTAACCTGCGCCGAGTTCGAACGGCCGCGGCATGTTATCGACTTCGAGTTCGACACGCGTGCCCGAGCGGCCCGTGCGTTTTACTCTCGCGCTGCCCTTCATACGCGGAAAGCGCGTCGTACCGCGAAACTGGACGAGAACCGTATCGTCAAGCGGATAAGTGATCGCCGTCGTTTTTCGGGCAACGTCAACTTGTGCAAAGCCTGCGATACCACAGATTGCAAATAACGCAGCGACAACCAGCATCTTCGGTAAACTTACGTTTTTCATAACCTCACACTCCGGCAGGAACTTGTAAAAAAGATGCCACACCTTCGCTCGGAGTTGCAAACTAAGGCATTGGCGCTGGTTTCAAAAGTAAAGTATATTCAAGTCTTTACCGGCTGATGAACGATCTTACGCGCCTCTTAAAATATGTCCGCCCATACTGGCTAACGTTCGTCCTCGCGGTTGTCGCAATGGTCGTTGGAGCGGCGTTTGAAACGGCCGTCGGTGCGCTGATCGTGCCGATTTTTGATCAATTCGATAAAAACCCTGTCGTTACTGAAACAAAGACTCTGTTTGACCTAAACAGTTTGATCCCGCGCGACAATTGGTATCAGGCGTGGGTGTGGATCGCGGGTCTCATTATCAGTTTTACTATTTTAAAAGGCATCGCGGAATTTTTTTCCTCATATTTAATGGCGAAGATCGGCCAATCATCCGTGCTGGAACTACGGAGCGAGCTTTACGATCATCTGTTGGCACAATCGACGACCTTTTTCGAGAGACATCGCACAAATTATCTCGTCTCGCGTCTCGTTGTGAGCTGTGCCGCAATCGAGCTTGCAGTCTCGTCGAATCTCCGCGACGTTCTGCGCGAGAGTTTTATGCTGATCGCGTTCCTATCTGCTGCGCTTTACATAAACTGGCGGCTGACCTTAGCGGCGTTAGTGATCGGGCCGATCATCGCTTTTATGACCGCGAACTTCAGCCGCAAAATGCGCAAACTCGCTGATGTTTCGCTCGAAGGCAATAAGAATCTCAGCGACACATCGCAAGAGACCCTTGCAAATCAGGTGATCGTAAAAGCTTATTCTGCCGAGTCGCGTGAGAAAAAACGTTTTCTCGACGTTGCAAGTTTGATCGCTCTCGCAAATCTCCGTTCCGCAAAGATCGCCGCGATCTCGCCGCCGACGATCGAGATCGTTGGAATGCTCGCGTTCATCGGATTGCTTTATTTTGGTTTGAACGAGATTAACGCGCAGAGAATGGAGTCCGGCCAATTCTTTGCGTTTCTGTTTTTCCTTTTCGGCTGTTACGCACCGATGCGCAAGATTTCGCGACAACATAACGAGATCGCGAAGGCCTTTGCCGCCGCACGCGATGTTTGGGACATACTCGATGAGAATGAAACACTGCCCGAGAAACCAAAAGCAATCGAACTCACGCCTTTGCAGACCGAGATCAAGCTCGATCACGTTTCGTTCAATTATCAGAACAGCGTCGGCAAGATTCTTCACGACATAAACTTGACCGTTGGCAAAGGCCAGATGGTCGCACTCGTCGGTGAGAGCGGCGGCGGCAAATCGAGTTTAACAAAACTGATACAGCGACTATACGATCCGGCGGACGGGGCAATTCTGTGGGACGGCGTCGATCTGCGCGATGCATCGATTGCGAGTCTGCGGCGCCAGATCGCGCTCGTAACGCAGGAGACCGTTCTTTTTAACGACACGGTTCGTCAAAACATCGCTTACGGCAAGCCCGACGCAACCGATGATGACATTTTAGAGGCGGCACGCATCGCTCACGCTGATGAATTTATCGAGCAGCTTCCGCAGAAATACGACACGCTCGTTGGCGAACGGGGAATTTTACTGTCCGGCGGCCAGAGACAGCGGATTGCGATTGCACGCGCCGTGCTTATCAACGCACCGGTCCTGATTCTCGACGAAGCGACGTCGGCACTCGACACCGAAAGCGAAACGCTTGTCCAGCAAGCTCTTGGCAACTTGATGCAAAATCGCACGTCGATCGTCATCGCACATCGTCTTTCGACCATTCGCATGGCCAACAATATCGTCGTCATGGAAAAGGGCCGCATCGTCGAGACCGGTACGCACGACGAACTGATGACGCGCGGCGGAACATACAAAAAACTTTACGAGCTGCAATTTGCAACCATGGAATTGTCAGAATTGTCTGTCGTAGCAGACGAACAAAATAATATATGAAATCAATGACGGGCTTCGGCCGTGCGACGACAAGCGGCGACAACTTCTCGATCAGCGTAGATCTAAAGACAGTCAACAATCGTTTTCTCGACGTAAACATGCGGCTGCCGAGCGAATTGCAGGCGCTCGAGACGACCGTAAAAAAACTCATCGGCGCGCGGCTCGCACGTGGACGCGTCGAGGCGAATCTACAATACGACCGCACAGACGAACTGACGCTGGAGTTAAATCGTCCCTTAATCACGGGCTTTCTTG
>JANOGL010000065.1:0-13338 GCA_031405985.1 Acidobacteriota bacterium
GCGAGGACAAAGATCCCGACCTTTAGCGACCCATCGGTAAAATCGCGACTCGATCCCCAAACCGCTTCTTTGAGAATCGAAAAAAATGAATTATTTACGACCGCCGCCGCTGTTGTTTCAGCGGACGCGCCGTTGCTATCAAATGACATAAACTTAATCCTTACCTACAGTGACGCATCTGTAAAAGATGCGCAGAACTCACACACGTTTCTATTCAAACGTGCGCGCAAAAAAACACTCACTAATTTTCGAGGATTAGTTATTTAGCGGGTGGCAAGCTTCATAATATGTGCGAATATAGCACAGCGGTTTTGCATTTTAAGAATGCGCGCAAACAATAATTTTGTCTTGCAACCGCCGTGCATTTTTTTAGTTATCGGTTCCACGCCAAAGGCGAATTATTCCGCTGTCGCCTGCTGCGGCAAGCACGTTTCCGTTCGGCGAGAACGCCAAATTGCCGGCTTCTCCGGCATTTACCTTGAGCGATAATAATTCCTGCCCTGTAGCGACGTCCCATATTTTTATCTGGCCTTCCAGGTCGCTGGTAAACAATCGCTTTCCGTTCGGCGAGAAAGCGAGGCTCCGCAATTCGGACTCATGCCCGCTGAACGAGGCAAGTTCCTTTCGGGATTCAATGTCGAGTAATTTCAGGCTGCGGCCGTTATTCAGTACTTGGATAGCTCGAAGCGTTCCTTCGACAAAACCCACCACGAATCCTGTGGCGGGTTCGCCATAGATCGCGGAAATCTCGCGGCACGATGCTGTTTCCCAGAACCGTATAGCGTTGCCTTCAAGAGGCTCGTCGTCAGCAGGCGTCGCCGTAATAAATTGCTTTCCGTCCTTTGAAAATTCAACCGCCCATGCCCCGCTGCCGCGCGCGTCGGCGGAACACACTTGCGTTCCGCTGGCTGTATCCCACAATCGAACTTCCCGGTCGTCGGCAAACCAGTGTCCGGCGGCCAACAGCTTTCCGTCGGGCGAAAATGTCAGCACAGTCGCCGGTTTCGGGCTGTCGATCGACTTCTGTTCCCTTCCGGAAACAACATCCGAAAGTTTTATTTTCCGGTCTTCACCGGCGGTCGCGAGCGTGCGGCCATCGGGGGAGAACGCGGTCCTAATTACCTTTTCGGTGTGGCTGCTGATCGCCAGCCGCTCTTGTTCCGTTTCGACATCCCACAACTTTGCGGTTTTATCGTCACTCGCCGATACGATCGTTTTTCCGTCGGGAGAAAATGTCAGAGAACCGATACCTTTCGCGTGCGCCCTGAGAATGCCGCGGGATTCGTTTTTCGGCACATTCCAAATCTTCGCGGTATTATCGAAGCCGCCGGACGCCAGTTTCAGTCCGTCCGGTGAGAACGCAATTGACATCACGTCGTTAACATGTCCGCGAAGGTTGGCGATCTCGTAGCCTTTTTCAACATCCAAAAGCTTGATCGTATCTTTGCTGCAAATCGCGATCATTCTTCCGTCTGGGGAAAATGCCATGCCGCCCGTTACGCCGGTGAACGTCCGTAATTCCTTTTTTGCGGGCAGACTCCAAAGCTTTGCAACCTTGTCCGAACCTGCGATCAAGATCGATCTGGAATCCGGTGAAAACATAACGTTGGTAATAAAACCGACCTTGCTATCCAGCGATGCGATCTTTCGCCCACTGGCAATTTCAAAGACCGACATAAAGAATATCGGGCCTTGTGCGGCTAGAAGCTTTCCGTCGGGCGATACAGCAAACGGATGACTTATCTTGCCGAATTTCAGGTAAGGCGTTGTCTCTGTCCCGGTTGACACGTTCCAAACCTTGATTTTGCTGTCATCGTCTTCGCCGGAAAGCGTTTGTCCATCCTGAGAGAATGCTAATCGTCCGATGGCCCAACCCGTTCCGGTGCTCGGAATAGTTGTCCACAGCTCTTGCCCCGTGCGGATGTCCCACAGTTTCGCTGACTTATCGAAACTTCCAGTTGCAAGTTTGGCCCCATCCGCAGAGATCGCAACAGAGACAACCGACTTCGAATGGCCTTTAAATGCGGCGGTCTGCTGCCCGGTCGAGACGTCCCACAAACGGGCGTCGTTGCTTCCGGTGGCGAGCGTTTTGCTGTCCGCCGAGAACGCCACACTGTTGACCCCACCCTCATGACTTAGCGTGATCGGCTGAGAGGCCGTTCTCTCACCGAGGAGCCGCGATAAATATCCCCATTCAAATCCGCGAAGGTCTTCATCGCCGCTTTTGGGTTTTGTTTCGTCCAATAATTGTTTCGTTAAGGGCAGATTGGATGAATCCAGGGCCTGAGCCGCCAGCTTGATCTTGTTTGCGTAGGAAATGCGGGCGTTGTTCGGGTTGTTTGAACCGTTCCAGAAGGTGATGGCAACATAGGCCGATGCTCCGACTATTGCGAGTAAGAGAATCGAGACACCCGTTGCGATGCGCTTGTGCTGTTTAATTTCCGAAAACACGTATTCCGCGCTTGAAACGGTTTGGGTGGCCGAGCTGTTGATGTCAGAAACGGTTTCAATAGCATTTGCCGCGCTTCCGCTATGAGTCGCCGACGAGTGAGAACGCTCCATCTCGGTTTCGAGGTCGAGCTTTCGCTTCAGACGCTTTAGATCAATCAGCAGGTCTTTTGCGGTTTGATAGCGTTCGTCCGGTTTCTTTTCGAGCGTTTTGGCGACTACCTCGTCGAGCCGTTCTGGGATATCCGCGTCGAGATGCGAAAGTGGCGCGGGGTGAGTTTTAACGATCTCGGCGATCAGATCGGCGGAGTTTTCCCCGGCAAAGGGTGGTTTGCCCGCGAGCATCTCGTACACCACAACACCGAGGCTCCAGATGTCGGTGCGGGCGTCGGTCGCATGGCCGCGGGTTTGTTCGGGGGACATATATTGAACTGTTCCCATTATCATTCCCGGTACGGTTTTGATTATTCTTATCGTAGCGTCTTCGGCATTTGCGCTAAATCCATCCGCTGCTCCCACCACCCCGTCAGCCGAAGCGGCTGCCACCCCTCCTCGGGCAGGAGGGGAGCCTTTTTGTTCTGATAATTTGGCCAATCCGAAATCGAGAACCTTTACCAGGTTGTCACGACGCAGCATTATGTTCTCGGGCTTGATGTCGCGGTGAATTATCCCGGCTTCGTGCGCCGCGGCAAGCGCGGATGCCGTCTGCACGGCGATTTCCATAGCGTCGGCGACCGCCAATCGCTCACGGTTTAGTTTTTGGCGGAGCGTCTCGCCGTCGATGTATTCGGTGGCGATGTATTTGGTGCTATCGGTCTCGCCGATCTCGTGGATTGTGAGAATATTCGGGTGATTGAGGGCTGATGCGGTGCGTGCCTCCTGCTGAAAGCGGCGAAGCCGGTCGTCATCTTTTGTAAACGCTTCGGGAAGTAATTTTATTGCGACCTGACGGCCGAGCTTGCCATCGTTTGCCAGATACACCTCGCCCATCCCGCCCGAACCGATCTTGCTGACGATCGTGTAATGGTCAATCTTCTCGCCCGATTTCAGTCCGTCGCCGACAACTTCAGCAGCCACATTTGCAACCGCGCCCTGTTCCAGATATTTACTCTTATACGAATCAAGCAGTCTTTCGACCTCGCGACGGATAACCTCATCACCCCCGCATTCCCCATCCAGAAACGCACTACGACCCGCCGGTTCTATTTCGAGAACCGAACTAAAAATCTCTTTGACTTTTTGATAGTCGTCGGGATTCATAATTGACTATCGGTGGTCAACTCGGCCCGCAGCCAGGTGCGTGCCATGTTCCATTCGCGTTTTACGGTCGCGGGCGAGATTGCAAGAACCAGCGCCGTATCCTCGATACTTAAGCCGCTGAAATAGCGCAGTTCGACCAGGCGGGCTTGCCGCTCGTCCATTTTCTCAAGGCGGGTGAGCGCCTCGTCCAAGGCAAGCAAATCCACCTCGGTCTCGGCAGCTGAGATAACTATAGTCTCGTCTAGCGGCAGCGCTTCATCCGGCCCGCCACGCTTTTCCCGATTCCGTTTCACGGCGTAGTCTACCAATATCCGACGCATCATTTTCCCGGCAAGGCCGAAAAAATGAGCACGGTTCTGCCAATTGACACCCGTTTGCTCGATCAGCCGCAGATAAGCCTCGTGTACCAGAGCAGTCGTCTGCAGCGTATGATTGGGCCGCTCGCGATTGAGATGACGATGGGCTTGCCGCCGCAGTTCGTCGTATATCAGCGGCATAAATCGCTCAGCCGCATCGCGGTCGCCGGCGCTCCATGCCTTCAGCAATCCAGAAATCTCGTCACGCTGCAATGGGACGTTTTCCATAAAAGTGGATTTGATTCGTACCGCAATAGTAATGATAAACCGGAAGGTAGTCAATAAAATTTGCGGTGCCGTGAGCCAATCTTGTGATGAATATCGCGTTCAATATCGGAGGCAAAAGATTAGGAGAAATTTATGATCAGGAAATATTTATCACTCGTACTCGTTGGGCTAATGCTATATGGAGGCATTACCCAAACCGCCGTTGCGCAACCAAACACTGATAAAGAGTTAGAAAAAGTCAAAACCGAGATTCGCAAACGAGGCACCGGAAAAGAATCGAAAGTTGTTGTCACGATGAAAGACGGCACGAAACTCAATGGTTATATCAGCCAAATTCTGGAAGATTCGTTTGATCTGACAGATGCCAAAACGAAACAACCAAACACCATCCCGTACCGAGATATGGCGCAGGTCAAAAGGCTAGGCATGTCAAAAGGAGCTAAAACCGCTATTACGATCGGAGTTGTTGCAGGCATTGCCGTCCTGGTGCTGACTCTTCCCGGCAAAGGTCCTTTAAGCGGTATTTGTCCGCTCGGCTGTTGACCGGTCTAAATATAGGACTCATTTAACCAAAAGGAGAATTCTGATGAAAAACATTATGTTAAGACGATCTATTTATTCAATGTTCATATTGTGCTTAACGATCCTCTCGCCGGAAGCCGGCGAAGTTAGCGCGCAATTAACCGGGAGTAGCCGCGACCGTGAACTGAGCTTGATGACACGCAACATGTATCTCGGAACTGATTTTGGCGAGATCTTTGCCGCGCAAACGCCTGAAGAACTCGTCGCCGAGGTCGCCGAGGCTTATACCGAAGTCGGGGCAAGCTTACCTGCCGAGCGCATCGCGGGAATCGCCGACGAAATCGAAGCCGGTTCACCCTTTCTGGTCGGGCTTCAGGAGGTTGCGTTATGGCGTGTCGGCGCGCCCTTTGACCCGTCTCCGTCGGAAACCGTAACTTACGATTTTTTGCACTTGCTTCTCGACGAACTTAATTCACGCGGCTTGCATTACGCGCCGATTTCCGTCCAAACGAATTTTGACGCCGAAGTTCCGGCCGTTTTCGGCCCCACAGCGGCTCTTGACGTGCGTTTTACCGACCGCCTCGTCGTGCTGGCACGAACTGATTTGCAAACGTCGCAACTGAAAATCGGAAATGTTCAGGCGCGAGCGTTTACGACAAATCTGACATTTTCCAGCCCGACTCTTGGGACGATAACGATTCCCAGAGCATATATTTCGGTGGATGCCAAAATGCGCGGAAAATCATTCCGCTTCGTCAATACTCATCTGGAATCGTATAGTCCGATAATCAATTTTATTCAGGCAAGCGAACTCGTCCAAACGGCGGGCAACGCCAATCTGCCGCTTGTTTTCGCCGGAGATTTCAACGCCGATGGCGAAACGGGCGACGCTTCGTATCAACTTTTTTTGAACGCGGGTTTGGTTGACGTTTGGGAACAGACAAATCCGACCGAAGCGGGATTGACGTGGGCGTTGTTTTTGGCGAATCCATCCACTTACACCAATCCGACGCAAAGGCTTGATTTAATACTCGTTCGCGGAGAAATTGACGCGCTCGATGCTGATTTAAGGGGCGAAAATCCGATGACCGACCGAACGCCTTCGGGTCTGATGCGCTCTGACCACGCCGGAGTAACCGCATCGTTCATATTGAGGCCGTAGTAATTAAAGGGCGGACAGAAATGCCCGCCCTTCAGAAAGGAGAAACCGTCATGAAAAGCGTCGTAACGTTATTGATACTTAGTGGGTTGTTAATGTTAACCGGCTGCGTGCGGTCACTGAATCCGCTGTATACCGAACAAGACCTGATATACGACAATTCGTTAGTCGGTGTCTGGATCGACAAGGAAACTGGCGAGACCTGGGCATTTTCTAATGCCGGCAAGCTGGAATACAAGCTATTGCACACCGAGGATGATGGCCGGAGCGGTGAATTCAGCGCTCGGCTCGTCAAAATCGAGGACAAAACATTCCTCGATATTGCTCCAGTTAAAACGGGGTTCTCGCAGAGCGATTTTTACCAGAGCCATTTTCTGCCGACCCACACATTCGCGCATATCATGCGGAAAGATTCGACCGTACAGATCGCGATGCTCGAGCCGCGATGGTTAAAAGACCTGCTGGACGACAACCCAGAAGCGATTCGTCACGAAAAGATAAACGGTGAGATCGTGCTCGCAGCATCACCTAAGGAAACGCAAAAGTTCCTGCTCGCGAATTTGAACGTGAGGGAAGCATTTTCGCAGCCATTCGAACTGACACGAAAGCATGGTCCTCGTTGAGAGTCGAGGGTTGAGCCTTTGCTATCGAAAGAAAAAGATGCGCGGAACTCGCTGACGTTTGATAAACAAGCGGGAGAAAATGCTCACTAATTTTCGAGGATTGATTATTTAGCGGACGGCAGGCTTCATCGTGTTTTGAATATACCACGCCAAACGCTGCGAAATGGAGTTGCAATGATCGACAGGCTTAACAAGATCGTCCTTCTCGGGCTTTTGCTTTTTGTCACAAACAGCGGCGTCTCGACACAGTCGGTTGCCGATGCCGCGTCGGGTGAGCCGCTTGAGATGCTCGTCCTCGGCGATTCTCACATAGGTGGTCAGGGACTGTTTGAGAAGAATAAATTTTACTTTATCGTCAAGGAATGGCTCGAACACGAAATTCTCGCGCGACCGGTTAGGCTCAAGGTCAAGGCGCATTCGGGCGCGAGGATCACACTTCATCCCGAAGAACTCGCAAGGATGACAAAACAGGGCCTCGACGTTACCAAATTTTACGACGTCGAGACAAATCTGTCCGAGCCGAGCATACGGACACAGGTCGATGCCGCGCTCGGCGAATACACGCGTGCGGCGGACGTCGATCTCATCCTGCTCACGGGCTGTATAACAGACGTTCTGGTCGGCAATACGATAAATCCGTTCTATCCTGAAGGTAAGTTTCGCAAGCGAGTCAAACGGTTCTGCGGCGAGTCTATGTTTGAGCTGCTCGACTATGTGACCGCGTCGTTTCCAAACGCTACCGTCGTCGTCGCAGGCTACTTCCCGGTCATTTCGCCCGACAGCGACGTAAAAAAGCTGCTCACGTATTTTCTCGAGATACTTAAATTCCCCAAAAAGCTACGATTCCTTTTTACAAACGTAGCGAGCCGCGAGGGCTTTAAACTTTTGCGCGGGCGCGTTTTGAAACGTAACCGGATCTGGCTCGCGGATTCTAACCGCGAACTCAAAAACGCAGTGGAGAGGATAAACGCGCGACTCACGAAAGCGCGCGTGATATTTGTCGAGACGCCCATCAGGGAAGAAAATACTGTCGGAACAAAAATGCCGATGCTCTTTGAGATGGGCGACAGCGGTCTGCCGAACGACGAAACCGGCGACGCGCGAAAAATAATGTGCAGGCGCGTGTTTGCCGACAAAAAGCATCGACATTACGGCAGATTTTCGACCCGGATGTGCGAACTCGCGTCGTTCGCTCATCCCAACATTCTCGGCTCGCGTGCCTATGCCGAAGTCATCAACGAAAGGCTCACACAGGTCTTAGCGAAATAATTCGATATGTGGCGACACGCGATAATTGCCTTGATCGTCATCGACGTGCGTTTTTATTACTAGATACAGCTCGAGCCGATGCTTGTGTCACTCGCCACGTGGTCAAATCCGTATCGAAAACACTGTTTAGTCCCTGCTCTTCCATCGGCGGATCGCCCATGTATTCATCGCCGGCTTTCCAAAAAGTCTGACCGCGAATCGGCCGCGCCCTGCCGCCAAACGCCCAGAAGTTTGCTCCGGCGACGTGCGGAGATGTCCGGATGTGCGAGAGGATGTATTGGAAATATCGATCGCGCAAAGTCGTCGCCGACGCCGGGTCGAAAGATATTCCGTCACGCGGCAAGCCGAATTCCTCGATAACCAACGGTTTGTTGAGCATAGCGGCGTCGGCAATGTGCATGGCAACATACGAGCGCGTCTTTTCTTCCACGATCGTGTAATCCTCTGCCATTTTATCGGCGCGAAACCATCCCCAATTTTTCGGCCATATGTGGATCGTCAGATAATCGATGTTTGGGTCGGCATGGATCTTTTTGTAGGTCGTGTTGCCCTCAGTGCCGATCCAGCCTTCGTGGCCGATCGTAACGAGATGGCGTTTATCGAGCGTCTTTATGAATGCCGCGGTGTCAGCAATAAACCTCGTGTAATCGTCATTTGCCTGGGGGCGCATCGGTCGCGGTTCGTTCGCTATCTCCCACGCCATTATTGTCGGGTCGCCAGTATATTTTCGCTTGTTGTATTTGTTTGTGCGGCTTACGACAAACTCGACCTGCTTCCAATACGCCGCTTTGCACGCCTCGCACGAATAGAACTTTGCGGTGCTGTCGCGCAGTTCGTCCCAACTTGGTTTTGTTGCGAGCCATTTGTCGTCGATCACGCGGTTCCAGATCAAATACTGCTGAAAACCGCCGCTCCATTCCCAGTTATTGCTAAAGAATATGACGGCCTTCATCTCTCGCTTCGACATCTCGTCGAGCACGAGATCGAGTCCGTCGAGCACGGACTTATCGAATTTTCCCTGCTTTGGTTGTAGCGGCGGGCCGACGCGCGTGACGCCGTTCATCGCTCCCGAGCCTTCTGCACCTGCCATTAATCGCAGGTTTGTAACCCCGTTTGCTTTTAGAAAATCAAGCTCACGTTTTAGCCGCCGGGCGCCGCGCCGCTTGTCCTTTTCGAGACCGAGCAGACCGCCGTACCAATAATTCGTCCCGACAAAATAATACGGCTTACCGGAAAGATAAAGCTGATGGTCTCGGACGACGACAGAATTGTCCTGCTGCGCGCCGAGCCAGTTGCAGGTGGCGAGAATAATGAGAATCAGTTTGGCAAATCGGACTATCATTCAGATTTGAGCTAACGCCAGGCTTGTTAAAAAGAGGAAAAGAACGCCTCGTCGAACTGCCTAACCCCCGGGCAAAACGACCTCCAACGCGCAACCGAAATTAACTAACTCTGCTTTCTGCCCATCATATCGAGACCAACGGCCGCTACGAGGATTGAGCCTTTAATGATGTCCTGCATAAAGTCGCGAACGTTGAGTAAAGACATCCCGTTGTCGAGGCTGGCCATGATGAGGGCACCCAGACAGGCGCCGAACACCGTGCCGCGTCCACCCATGAGAGATGCTCCGCCGATCACGCAGGCGGCGATGGCATCGAGTTCTTTAAGAACACCGGCATCCGGAGCGGCGCTGCCCACACGCGCCGTGAAGATCAGCGCGGCGGCGCCGGTTAATGCACCGAGCAGGGCGTAAACTTTGAGAATATTACGTTTATTGTTGATACCCGAGAGCCGTGCAGCGTCAGCGTTGCCGCCTATAGCGTAGAGATAGCGGCCGAAAACGGTCGAGTTAGTTAAAAATCCGCCGAGCAGCGCCACGCCGAGCAAGATCAGCACGGGCACCGGCACGCCCACATATTCGCCGTCACTCTCGTACGAGTTCATCACCCAGACGAAAGCAACGATGCCGACGCTTGGAATGATCGCCTTTAGTATTTCGCTAAAATAATTGGCCTCGCCGAGGCCGTAGTCCTTTACCGAACGCGCTCTGCGATACGCCATAAAAAGTACGAAGAGAATCGCAAACGCGCCGATCACCAAGCCTGCGGTTGTTCCTATATAACCTTGACCGATAGTTTTAAACGTTTCGTCCGAGATCGGGATCGTGTTGCCGCCGAGCAGCCATTTCACCGCGCCGCGCCACGCGAGCAGCCCGCCGAGCGTGACGATGAACGCGGGAATATTCAGATACGCTGTCAGCACGCCGTGAAAGATGCCGATCAAAATTCCGACGACAACCACGGCCAGAATCGCTACGGGCAATCCGTAACCCATCGTCGTCAGCAGAAACGCCGCGATGCCGCCCGTAAAACCGAGCACCGAGCCGACCGACAGATCGATGTTGCCCGAGACGATCAGCATCAACATTCCGACGGCGATGATTCCCGTGACCGACATTTGAGTCATTAGGTTCGACAAGTTACGCGGCGTCATAAAGACATAGTCTGTCGCCCAATGAAAATACAGCCAGATCAGCCCAAGGACAGCGATCATAATATAGGCTCGCAGCGCCGTCGCGGTGATCTTAGTTTTCGCTTCTTCGCTCATGTGTTTGTTTTTGTGATCCGTTTTTTTCGGATCAAATGCCACCCGTTGCCGCGGCCATCACTTTTTCCGGGGTAGCTTCGGAGCGCGTAAATTCGCCGGTTATCTTGCCTTCGTGAAGCACGATCACGCGATCTGAAAGCCCGAGGACCTCGGGCAATTCGCTCGAGACGAGCACGATCGCTAGGCCCTCTTGCGCGAGTTTATTTATCTCGGCATAGATCTCCTGTTTTGCACCGACGTCGATGCCGCGCGTCGGTTCATCGAGAAACAGCACTTTTGGATTTGTGAGGAGCCATTTGCCGAGGACGACCTTTTGCTGATTGCCGCCCGAGAGTGTATTTGCAGCAGTCATCGGTGAATTAGCCTTGATCCGTAAACTCTTCATCGGGCCTTTGGCCGCCATCGTCTCGCGCGTGCGATTAGTGACGATACGGCCCGAGATCGACCTGAGCCCGGCGAGTGTCATGTTGTCGACTATCGTCTGTTCGAGCAGCAAGCCAAACCGTTTGCGGTCCTCGGTAACAAATCCGATGCCATTGGCAATCGCATCAGCGGGCGATGTGAGGTTTACGATCCGTCCGTCGGTGGAGATCTCACGCGTAAACTTGCCGGGCCACGCCCCGAAAACAGACATCAACAGCTCGCTCCGCCCGGCTCCCATTAGACCGGCGATCCCGAGGACCTCGCCTTTTCGAACGTCAAACGAAACACCGTCGACAACTTTTTTGTGTGGATCGTCCGGCGAATACGCGGTCAGTCCTTTTACGCTCAGAGCGACGTCACCACGCTCGTGTTTTGTCTCGGGGAAGATATCGCCGACCTCACGGCCGACCATTTCAGCAATTACGCCGTCCTTAGTGATCGCCCCAGCCGCGTGGGTCGAGACTGTACGACCATCGCGAAGCACAGTGATCCGATCGCTCATTTGGAATACTTCGTCGAGCTTGTGCGAGATGTAGATCATCCCCACGCGTTTAGCAATCAGATTCTTGAGTATTGCGAAGAGCGTCTTGACCTCACTCTCAGTGAGAGCCGCGGTCGGTTCGTCGAGTACGAGGATCTTGGCGTCCTGAGAGAGGGCCTTGGCAATCTCGACCAGCTGTTGCTGGCCGATACCGAGACTTCCGACATTTACCCGCGGGTCAATCGGTAGATGAAGATCCTGTAATAACCGCGAAGCTTTGTGGTACAGCTCGGACCAATTGATGACACCAAATCTCGACGGCTCTTTCCCGAGAAAAATATTCTCACCGACCGTCAATTCCTTAACCAATGAGAGTTCCTGAAATATGATCGCGATCCCCGCCTTTTCTGAATCGCTGATGCTGTTAAAGTGGCGGACAGTATTGTCGATCAGTATTTCGCCTTCAAATGTACCTTCCGGATATACGCCCGACAGTACCTTCATCAGCGTCGATTTACCGGCACCGTTCTCGCCGACGAGCGAATGAAATTGGCCGGCCTCGAGCGTAAAGCTGACGCCGTCGAGCGCGCGGACGCCCGGAAATTCCTTAACAATGGTACGCATTTCGAGTAAAGGCATATTTGATCAATCCTGCTGTGCTCGTCCAAAAGGCGTCCGGTCGCAAAACGTTATCATCGAAACTGCGCGAAACCACGATAGGGTCAGCGACAGCAAGAGCTATACTCAATTTCCCATCTTTGCCTGCAAAAAGGAATCGATCGCTTTTTGCATACAATCCGATATCTTGGTTGTACCACTATCGAACATATTAAAACCACCGTCCCACTCCCACCAGGCGTTTGGAATTTGCAGTTTTGCGAACGACGAATATACGACCTCCGCGTGCCGGCAACGGTCTTCCGGTGTCGCAAAATTACCAAATGAGCCGAATTCTCCGACAAAGATCGGTACCTTGTTCTTGATAGGCCAGTCTTTGGCAACTTTTAGATCCTTGAACATTCTCTCGGCTTTTGAATCCTCGCCGTATGTCCCTATCAGAGTCTCGGTCCATTGCCCTCTGGCAGCCGCCGGCGTCTTAATCTTAGTTTCCTTCGTCGCGGGAAACGGCAGGTATTTTAATTCCTCGATGCCGCCGACCCCTGCCCAGACAGCTCCCTGATGCGTAAAAAGAAAGGGATCATAGTAATGGAAAGTGTAGATGATGTTCTTATCGTCGAATGGTTTGGATTCGACGAGGGCTTTTCGCCCGTTCCAATCGTGAAAACCGACTATCAGTGTATGTTGCGGCGCAATTCCCCGGATGGCCTTGATTATTTCGTTCGCCTGCCAGCGCCACTCCTCCGCCCCGATATGGTGCGGTTCGTTTCTTATCTCAAAAAAAACTCTTTCGGGATCCGTCTTCTGATAACGTTCGGCAATGCGAACCCAAAGATTTACCAACCTCTCGGCAGTTGCGGCTTCGGGTATCGAACCGTCAAATTCGCTGTGATGCAGGTCGATGATCGCATTCAAGTTGTTAGCCAAAGCCCATTTGACAAACGAATCAGCCATCTTCAATCCGTCTCCGTGTTCCCAGTTATACGGCCGTTTCAGCTGCATCCAGGCGCTAAAGCAGATCGGAATGCGCACCGTCTTGAATCCTGCCTTCGCGATGTCGGCGAACATCTTCTCACGCTTTGCGGCTTCTTCGGGCTTTGCAAAGTCCGAATAGTGCTTTTCCTTTGAGCCGAGCCACCAGTTATCGAGGTACGAAACATTCATTCCGGCACCAAGTCGTTCGGAACGACTTTGAGCTGCACTCTGCGGGAGAGCGACCTGGGAGGCCAGAAGCAAGATCACTAAAAATAGTGACGATCCCATGATCTTTTGAATAAACACTAAGTCACCTCGACGAGGAATTTCGAGCCGCATAAGCCAACCCGCTATTTAAGCGTAAATTTT
>JANOGL010000164.1:0-2524 GCA_031405985.1 Acidobacteriota bacterium
AGCGCTATGCACAAAAAGAAAAACAAGAGCCGCCGCCATGACGAGCGTATTTCGCGTCGGGTTAGATTAAAAATAAAATTCACTCTTCTAAATACTCCAAGGTGAATTCAAACAGGATGGACAGGATAGACAGGATACCTATTGAAAATGACAACATCCTGTTTATCCTGTCTATCCTGTTTAAATTAACGGTTACTGCCATTCAATTCATCGGAGATCACTTTTCCATCAGCGAGGACAATCCGCCGCTGTGCTTGCTCGGCCAGTGCCGGGTCGTGTGTTACGAGCACGAGCGTGACATTGTTCTCAGCGTGCAGATTTTTCATTAGATCGAAGATGTGGCCGCCGTTCTTTGAATCGAGATTGCCAGTCGGCTCGTCTGCGAGCAGAATTTTTGGGCGGTTTGCAAACGCTCGTGCGATCGCGACGCGTTGCTGTTCGCCACCCGAAAGTTCCGACGGATAATGATGCCCGCGATTCGCAAGATCAACAGCGTCGAGCAATCGACTCGCTCGGTCGCGCACATTATCGACGCCAAGCAGCTCCATCGGTATCAAAATGTTTTCGAAAGCCGTGAGGCTCGGTATCAGATGAAACGACTGAAAAACAAAGCCTATCTTCTCGCTGCGGATCCGTGCGAGGCCGTCTTCGCTCGACGCGGTCACGTCGTCGCCGTCGACGACGATCTTGCCAGAGGTTGGAGCGTCGAGACCGGCGATCAGGCCGAGCAGCGTCGATTTGCCGCTGCCGGACGCGCCGGTGACGGCGACAAATTGTCCCAACGGAATATCGAACGAAACATCGTCGAGTATCGTAAGGTCTTCGGTGCCCGAGCGGACAGTTTTTGTTACGTTATTGAGTTGGATCATCTTGAAGCGTTTTGATTTTTATTCGACAACATCTAACATTTTACAACCGGCATCTCACAAGAAGTATGCGACATAGTATTCGAAATCACGTAATTGTAAGTTTCATTTTTCTCGCAGTGTTGTCCGCGGCGTGCGGCTCTTCGAAACTCGCCGACAACGGTCGCTCGTCAAAAGCAAAGCCGCTAGTCACGCCCCAATTTGCTAACAACAAGCCGAAGATCATCGCGCTTGGCGACAGCCTGACCGCCGGATTCGGCCTCACCGAAAAAGAGTCGTATCCGTATTTGTTGCAGGAGAGGCTGAAGGCGGACGGTCACGATTACGAGGTTATCAACGCGGGCGTTTCGGGCGACACTAGTTTAGGCGGACTCGAACGCGCGGACTGGGTTCTCGAACAGGACAACGCCCAGATTCTAATATTGGAGTTAGGGGCAAACGACCTTCTTCGCGGCGTGCCGCCGACAAAGATGAAAGCAAACCTCGATCAGATAATCCGCAAAGCAAAAGCCAAAAACCTCAAGATTCTCTTATGCGGCATGCTCGCACCGCCGACGATGGGTGTCGAATATCAACGCGAATTCTCCATTGCGTTCCCCGATCTTGCCAGCCAGCACAAAGTCGCATACCTGCCGTTCCTGCTCGAAAACGTCGCGATGAAACGCGAACTCAACCAGGCCGACGGCATTCACCCAAATGCCGAAGGCTCGCGCATTATGACCGACAATGTCTATCGCGCACTAAAAGCTCTGCTCGCTAAATAGATAGCCGCAAAAAAGCGCAAAAGACACAAATAAAAATCTCTCTTTTGTGTTTTTTGCGCCTTTTTGCGGCTAAAATCTTTTTCATGAACGTCACACATCTCGAATGTGCTCTGTGCGGGCTTCGCCACGAGGCCAACACGCCACAGAACCTATGCGTCACTTGCGGGAAGCCGCTGCTCGTCCGCTACGATCTCGAAAAAGCTGCGGCGACATTGACGCGCGAGTCGCTTGGTTCTCGTAAGTCGTCGCTGTGGCGCTATCGCGAGGTTCTGCCAGTCGTTGATGACAAAAACATTGTGAGTCTCGGCGAAGGCTGGACGCCGCTTTTCAAGGTTGACCGTGTCGCCGCAACGCTGCCAATCAAGCTCAGTCTTTACATCAAAGACGAAGGTCAAAACCCGACGCAGTCGTTCAAAGCACGCGGAATGACGGCCGCGATCTCTATGGCAAAAGAACTTGGCGTAACAAAAGTCGCAGTCCCGTCCGCCGGTAATGCCGCCGGAGCGATGGCCGCCTACGCTGCACTCGCCGGCATGGAAGCCAACATCTTCATGCCCGCTGACACGCCGCGCGCAAACATTGTCGAATGCCAGCAAACCGGAGCACGCGTCACGCTCGTCGATGGCCTTATCACCGATTGCGGCAAGATCGTCGCGGAACGCAAAGACGAAATGGGCTGGTTCGACGTCTCCACCCTAAAAGAGCCTTACCGCGTCGAAGGCAAAAAGACTATGGGGTACGAGCTTTTCGAGCAGTTCTCCGCTCCAAGCTCCCCTCCTTACAAAGGAGGGGTGGCCGCCGCTTTGGGCGGACGGGGTGGTTCTCTGCCGCAATGGGACCGCGATGCAATATTCGATAAGCTCGAAGCAAGACTCGACGAGGAACTCCGCGCCT
>JANOGL010000169.1:0-10519 GCA_031405985.1 Acidobacteriota bacterium
GCCATCGACATCTCGCGCATCACTGAGCGGAAGCTCTGGGAATATCGCGGCGACGCATCGCTGCTATCGAGCGAAGATTATCTGAACATGCTCGTCACGCTTTGCTGGCTACAGGACAGAGATCTTTTTATAAAACAGGAATTATTCGACGGCGAAAAAACGCGCGAGCGCAACGAGGGACTGCCACTTGTCTCGGTTCCAATAACGCTTTTTGTGACGATCACCGAGCGACGTGATTTGAAACACATCGAGGGCGATCTGCTTTTGCCCGTTGTCAAGATTCCGGCGCTGTCATACGAGAAGCGGCTTGCTGCGTGGAAAGACGAGTTCGAAGATGATGCTAAAAAATATCGAATGATTTTGACCGAGATCTCGCGGCGTTTTCGATATGAAAAAGAAACGATTCAACAGATTGCGACTGAATTAAAGTCGCTGCCGAGCGAACCGACCGAGGACGATTTTATCAACGCCTGTCGCGCCGAACTCAGCGTCGATATGGGCGATCTGGCCGCCCACGTCGAGCCGCGTTTTATCGACGAGCGTTTGATCTTGCCGAATAAACAGACGCTGCAATTCGAGGAACAGCTTGCGGCCATGACGGCGCTCACAAAAGTTCATTACGGCTGGGGAACGGCTCGCGCGTGGAACGAGGGCGGCATCACCGTGCTGTTTGCCGGCCCGCCAGGAACCGGCAAGACGATGGCCGCCGAGATCATGGCGCAGCAGTTGAAGTTGCCGATGTATCGCATCGATCTTTCGCAGGTGGTCAATAAATACATAGGCGAGACCGAGAAAAATTTAAAACGAATTTTTGATGCGGCAGAAATTTCGGACATGGTGCTTTTCTTTGACGAGGCCGACGCGCTGTTCGGCAAGCGAACCGACGTTAACGATTCGCGTGATCGTTATGCAAATCTCGAAGTCAGTTACCTGCTCGAACGCATGGAACGTTTTAAAGGTCTTGCGATCTTAGCGACAAACCGCAAGCGCGATCTCGACGAAGCGTTTATGCGGCGGCTGCGATACGTGATCGATTTTCCCGTGCCGGACGAAGCACAGCGTTACGAGATATGGAAGCAGGTGATACCGCAAGCTGTCGCTGCAAATTCGCAGATCGATCTCGGTTTTTTGGCGCGACAATTTCCGCTCTCGGGAGGTCATATTCGCTCGATAGTTTTTAACGCATGTCTGCAGTCGGCAAGCAGCAGCAACGGCAAAAATGAGCTGCACATGAAGGACGTTTTGATCGCGGTCAAACGCGAATACGACAAGATGAACCGCTCGATGAGCCTCGATCAGCTCGGTCCGTTTGCGGCGGACATCGCGGCTTTGGAATAGACGATTATGAGCAAGAGACGAATACACATCGATAGTCTGTCGATCAGGCTGCCGCAAAGCTCGCGAGGTTCTGAGCGGGCGATAGCCGGCCAAATCGGTCGCGAGATTCTGACCGGAATTGCCGAAGCCACGCATAATCGAACCGGCGCGAAAAAAGTAAATGCGCTGACGACAAATATCTCGACGAAAGAATTGCGAGGTGTGAGCGGACAGGTAAGTCGCTCGTTGGCGGGTGAGATTGCAAAACGATTCGAACATGGAGGTAGCGAATAATGGCTGGTTTCCTGATGCGTGGCGCGTTGATCGAATACGGTTCGGATTTTATGGGGCCGATACCGAACGTTGTCATCTTTCAATTCAACCCCGAAACGCTGACGCGAACGGTGCAGATACCACCTCGTCCGGCGTCCGGCACTGCCCGCGAAACTACGCAGGCCGGCGAGCCTTCTGTCGAAAAGATCACACTCAAGGCGAGCTTTAGTGCCGCAGACGAATTTGGCGAGAACAAGGTTTTAGCTCGGCTCTTTGGCGTCGGCACGCGTCTCGCGGCGCTCGAAAAAATGGTTTACCCAGCAAATGAGCTGCTTGCCGCGATCGGCGCGGCGCTGAAGACCGGTAGCGATCCACGAGAGTCTGTACCGCGCCAGCCGATCCCACGACAAAAAATGCCGCGCATACTTTTTATCTGGGGACCGTACAAGGTTTTACCGGTCGTGCTCGAATCCATGAGTATTACCGAGCAGCAATACGATTTTTTGCTTAATCCTATTCAAGCAGAAGTTTCGATCACGATGGCGGTAAATGCGGTCGATAAATGTACATCTGATCCTGTTGGTGAAGGCGCTCTTAAATATTCAAATATGGCAAAGGACGCCCAGGCGATGGCAAATCTTGCAAACACCGCCGAACAGATTGTTGAACTGATTCCGTTTTAGTTGAGGTGAGTTTATGTTTGAAGCGAATTCACGTTATGCAAAATTGCCGGTCGTCGAAGTCGAAACGGTGAAAGGCAAAAAAGTAGATGTCGTAAAACTGCGGCGGCTGCCCTATGCACCTGGCAATCTGGCCGAGGTTAAAGGCACCGGCCGGCTCGACATAATGGCGCACCGCAAATACAAGGACGGCACAAAGTTTTGGCACGTTGCCGACGCCAATACCGAGCTCGAGGCAAACGATCTTGTCGAGCAAAAACCAACGGGAAATCCGCTGGCGAAACAGGAGACGACATTTATTCTCGTGCCTGAAAGTTAAGTTATGGATAAGGAGTTCAGAGTTTTTTACGGCGCTGATGCCGCGACAAAAGAGCAGCTCGACGCTATCGAACAGATCGTCGTCGAGCAGGAGGTGGATCATGCCTGGGAGGCGCGGATAACCATACCGGTCTGCATCGCGGAGGACGGCTCTTGGGATGGTGAGAAAGATCCTGCGTTCGCTGAGTTTGCGCGAGTTCGCATCGAGGCGCGCATCGGCGGCAAAGGAGATTTTGTTCCGCTTATTGACGGCCGCATTATCAGGCAAGAGCCCGACTATAATGCTTCGCCCGGTCTGAGCACTATTACTTTGCTGGTGCACGACGACATAAGTCTTCTTGATCGTGAAGCCGGGCCAGACGGTCTTGAAAACCTGTCGGATGAGGACATTCTGACCGCGCTTTTTAGAATTGATCCGATTAGCGACGCGCCGGACATAGACGACGAGTTTGAGCCAAATCAGGATACCGTCAATAACCTCAGCGGCACGCGGATGAACATGCTCCGTGAAATGATGCATCGCTATCGCGGATATCACGCGTATGTGCTGCCGGGCGATACAGTCGGCACTAGCAAAGGTTATTTCAAAAAATTTCCACAGCCGCCGGCGACGGATCTTCCCGTCATGTATCTTACCGGCCCCGAACAAAATATCTCAAGATTTTCTATTCAGCGAAATGACAACCGCGCCGCGCGATACCGTGGCGCTACGCTGAATATGAGTGACAAAAGCGAACCTGATGAGGTCGAGGCCAGCCCAATAGACGAACAACCGGAAAGCGCTGCTGCGGGAGGAGAAAACGATGTCCGTGTTAGACGAGTCGAACCGGGAGAATCCGAAGTGACGGACGTTCAGACCGCAGCCGATGCAGCGGCGGAGGAATCTTCTTACACGCTTTCGGCGGACGGAGAGGTTTTGCCGCAATGCTACAACGGAATATTGCGGCCATACATGATGGTTCCGGTGCGGGTTTCTAACAGCCGATACAGCACCGATTACGTGATACGCAGAGTTACACATACACTCGGACTTTCGGAATACACTCAAAGTTTTTCCGTGGTTGGTAAAGCCGTGTCGCCTGAGACATCACCAAGCGTTTCGGCTCCGGCCGCCGCGGCTGCCGTTGCCGGCGCTGCAGCAGTAAGTTTTAACATACAGGCGGATATTTTTTGATGAGGGCACACGAAGGGACACACGAACACGAAGATCGTCTCGCCGAGCTTGTGCGGTGGCGCAAGAATCATGTTTTTGGCAAATATCGGGGCCTGGTCGAAAACGTTTCGGAAGACGAACTTGGCCTTATCTCCGTTAAGGTTCACGGAGTCTGGGGCAAAGATCGAGTTATAGAACGCGTCCGTCCGTGCAGTCCATTTGCAGGCAGCAAGCATGGATTTGTCGCGATCCCGGAAGTAGGTGACGGCGTTTGGGTTGAGTTCGAGGCAGGTAACACTTCACTGCCTATCTGGACCGGATTTTGGTGGGCAGACGACGAAATGCCGGAGCCGAAGGGCACGCTCATCCGCAGTTTTATTACGACCAAAGGGCACAAATTACTGCTCGATGACGATGCGAACGAGGTGAAACTTATCCACTCCGGCGGTGGCGAGATGACGATGACCCAAAGCGACATCACGATAAAGATCGGCGATTCGAGCATCAAGCTGACAGAGAGCGACATAACCCTGACCGCCGGGGCGGTGTCGCCGCAGCCGCAGATCAAGATCGAGGCAAGTGGAATCACCATCGAAACGAGCACCGTTGGCTCGGTAAAACTGACATCGGGCGGCGTCGATATTGGAAGCGGCGCAATGAAAATAGGCGCGTAAATTATGCCGGGATACATTCTGACAACATCGAGCCAGGTTAAATGCACGCACGGAGGAACGGCGATGCTGACCACTTCGAACACTAAAGTGAAGGTTGACGGCTCGCCGGCACTGCTCGAATCGGATATTCACACGGTTGCGGGCTGCATATTTACGCTGCCGGGGCCAAAGCCATCGCCCTGCATCAGGATCGAATGGACGATGGGTGCGACCATGTGTAAAGCAAACGATACGAAAGTGTTAATACAATCGAGTATCGGTAAATGCTTTAGCGCCGAGAGCGCAATGCAAGGCTTGGCGATAATCGCACAGACACAGATGAAAGCACGAGCAAATTAAGAATATGAGGTTACAAAACGGTAAGCACCTCGCATTTCCATTCCGCGTCGGTCAGGACGGGCGGATGGTCACGGTCAAGACGCTCGACGAGCACGTTCGCGACGAAATCGTGCAGTTGATAATGACAAATCATGGCGAGCGTCCGTTTCTGGTGGATTTCGGCGGCGGCGTCAGGCGACTGGTTTTCGAATCAGCAGACGAAGCGACCGCTGCGGTTACAAAGGCGACGATCACCCAGGCGATAAACCGCTGGCTCGGTCACCGCGTGGTTTTGGAATACCTCGATGTCAAAGTTGAGGATTCTACGATCTCAGTTGACATCAGATACCGTTTGGCGGGAACTGAAGATTCGCGTACGCTGCGTTTTCAGCGAGGCAGCGATAGTTAATAAATGTACGAGGAACTCGACAAACCTCTTAGAGAACTGGCGCTCAACGAGCCTCTTGCGGAGCGCGCTCGCGGCATGATTCCGCCGGTCGCGGCAACTGCGCCGAACGGCATCAAGCTACTGCGCGTCGTTTCGGTCGATAAAACAAAAAACGAAGCGCATCTCGAAGTGCATTTCTTCAACCGCAACTATCTGAACGCAATCATTAACGAATACACCGGCAATCAGTCTAAAGCTAAAAATATCTTTCCGATCTCGGGCGGATCGCGCCTTCGTGCCGGCAGTGCGCTCGGTCAGGTGCAAGTTGATTCGTCGCCCTCACCACTTTTACCGTCGATCAAAAAACACGCCACCGAGCCGATACTGTTTTTGATCGTCAAGCCGATCGGCGATTATTCGACCTACACGCTTGGCGTAAGTCAATCTCAGGTCCCGGGTTCGCTTTTTGATCCGCTGTTTGCCGAGATCAGTTTTAAATTCCGCCCCGGCTGCTTTAACACAAACTGCGCACCCGAGTGGGAGACCGCTTTGCCGCCATTGCCCGAACCAGTAATCGATTACACGGCAAAGGATTACGACTCTTTCCGCCAGACGATGATCACCGCGATGATGCAGCGTGTGCCCGAATGGCAGCCGACTAGCGAGGCCGATCTCGACATGGTTCTCGCCGAACTTTTTAGCGTTGCTGCCGACGAGTTGAGCGATTATCAAGATCGCGTGATGAACGAAGCCTATCTCGCGTCGGCTCGAAAACGCGTTTCACTCGCACGGCATTCGCGCCTTATGGATTATCACATTCATCAGGGCAATCAGGCTTCGACGTGGTTGGCTCTTGAGCTAGGCAACGACGCAGGCGTTAAAAAAATGTTTCAGCTCAAAGAAGGTTTGAAAGTTTGGGCGGGTGAGAGCACCGAGACGATGCCTAAAACAGAAACCGATAATTCGATTGTTTACTTCTCACGTCACGCGGAAGCGCAGACGATTCATCAATATCTCAACAACATTGGGCTTTATACATGGAGCGATACGATAACCACGCTCAAGGCTGGCAGCACTCGTGCCGATCTGAAACTTTACAACCGGCTTTACCTCGACGGCAGCACGCCGATCGATGCAGTAAATACGGAAGTCGAAGTCGACAAAATTCGTAACCTTATTCGGCAAGGAGATGTCAAATATCTTCTGATCGAGGAATATCTTAATCCCGAAACCGGTCTGTTCGCGGGTCGTGATCCGTCGAAACGACAACTTCTGCGACTGCTTTCAGGCGATGATGGAGCGGAGACGATGGAAGACGAAATTGAGGGCGAGTGGTTCTTGCGCGTCCGTTGGGAAAAAGAGGACAAGCTGCAACGCGATTATTGTTTTCGCGTCGATTGCCCGGTCGGCAACGCCGGAACTGCTATCGGCGCGGTCGATAACGTCTCGCTTTTTCACGGTAATCTGATCGAGGTTTTTCACGGTAGACAAACAACTACGGTCTTTAAGGAATCCGGCGCTCTTTTGAGCGAAAACGTAAACGACCCGCTCGAATTTCATTACGAGCGAACTCGCTGGGGCACCCTTTGTCGGCTACCGGAAAAATTCCTGGCCTATAAAAACACCGATCCCGGCGGCGATGTTCCGCCGATGTCGACGATAAAACTCAACGTCAAAACCTCTGCGGCCGGCACGCCCGATCCTTGGGATGAAGTTCCGAGCCTGATCCACAGCGACGATTCGGCTGAGGGCGGAGATCATTTTGTCGTCGAGACCGACGAAAACCGGGCGAGCACAATCCGGTTCGGCAACGGCAAAAACGGTATGGAACTGCCTGATAACGCTATAGTTACGTGCACATACCAATACGGCGAGCCGCTCGAGGGCAATGTCGGCGCCGACATGATCGTGCAATTAGACGCCACGACGATCTCGGCTGATCCGGTGCTCGATATACGCGGCTGCTGGAATCCGTTTGACGTGACCAACGGACGGATGCGCGAGCCGACAGCCGAGATCATTCGCCGCGTGCCCGAGGCTTATCGACAACGTCAACTTCGTGCCGTGACGCTCGCCGATTATGTTGAGCGAGCGGAAAAGATAAAAGGAGTCTCGCGTGCCGCCGCGCGTTATGCGTGGACGGGAAGTTGGCGGACGGTGCAGGTGACGATCGATCCGGTCGCGACGAGCGAGCTTTCATATAAAGTGCGCAAGCAGGTCGAGGCTTCGCTAAACGCCGTTCGTCTGATCGGCGAAGATCTCGAAATTCGTCCGCCGATATTTGTGCCGCTTGAGATAAAGGTAAAACTTTGCGCCACGCCGGACGTTTGGCCCGAAGATATTAAATTCGTCCTCGAACAAGAATTTTCCGACGGCTGGACGCCCGACGGCCGTATGGGATTTTTCCATCCCGATCTGTGGACGTTCGGCCAACCGCTTTATGCAAGTCAGATCATCGGCCGAGCGCTGCAAGTCAATGGCGTCGAACATGCCGTGCCGCAAAAGAACTCTATTCCACCGATCAGCGTCTTGATAACGCGTTGGAATTCGCCGTCCGCTCCAGTCGAGTCTTTTACGCAGCTAAATCATAACGAGATCATCATGGTTCAAAACGATCCCGATCACATGGAGCGCGGCATCATCACATTCGACATTAAAGGAGGACGGCAGTGAGCGATCAGGCTTGCAAAAACGGATGCGTCACGCCGCTGCGATTTCCGCGACGGCCGGGTGAGAATCTGCCTGTCGTTCACGCGGATGGTTGTTTTTGCTGTGACACAAATTCGCTCGTCAGTTCTGACAATCGTCCGGCGTTGTCGCATTTCAACTATCGCATCGGCAGCTACGGCACGATCCGCGAATGGCTGTTCCACCAGATAAACCAAACGCCGACCTTAAAAAACTGGACTCACCGCGCGCCGGACGATCCTGCTATTGCGCTGCTCGAAGGTGCGTCTATACTCGGCGACATTCTCACGTTTTATCAGGAAACTTATGCGAACGAAGCCTTCCTTCGCACCGCGCAGTGGCGCGAGAGCATCGCCGACTTGGTGCGTCTGCTTGGTTATCGCTTGTCACCTGCGCTGGGTGGCAACGCGACGTTTGCATTTGAGATAAAAAAGGACGAGCCGGTTGTGATTCCCGCCGGATTTCCGCTCAAAGCAACGCTCGAGGAGCTGCCGAAACCATCCGATTTCGAAACGAAAGAAGAGATCACTGCCTATCCGTGGCTCAGCCGCTTCAATCTCTATCGACCATTGGTGCAAAAAGATATTGAGCATTCGACCGTTGAGTTTTATATTTCAAAACCCGAACAACTGCTGTTCCCGGTCGATCTCAAAGCCGGTGACAGATTGTTGATGGGCGAGCCTGTCGATTACAAATCCCTATCGGACGCCGATAAAAAAGCCGTTGATGCGCCGGAACCTAATTCTGTGCAAATACAGGCGGCGACGGCAGCTAAAGAGCTGATGTTGAAAGTCGTTGAGGACGCTTTAATCTCGGCTAATACCACGTTACTCGCCGGCGAATCTTCGATAGCGGCTCATGAAAAGCTGATTGAAATGGCCGAGAAAGCTGCTGAAACGGCCGCCGGCGACGCCAAAATGCAGAGCGTCAATGCGGCCATCAGCAAGCTAGCCACCGAGTCTGACACTGCATGGCAAACGGCAGACGCATACTTCTCATCGTCACAGCAGAACGGCGATACGATTCTTGAAGAGGTTGGTGAAGTCACCAATTCGGCTGCGAATCAGTTGCTTGCGTCAGACGTCGATGCAGCAGATATCCAGAACCTCCTAGCGACCCTCGAAGACGAGACCGACGCGATAAAAGCTGCGATCAATCCTGTTGTCGGCAAAGCTCACGAAGGAGAGGTGATGAGCCGAAGGGCGCTGTCCCAAATTGGCGATGCTCTTACCATCGGCAATGTCCTGGATGCAGCAATTAAAGCCACCGCCAGCGAGAAGGCTAGTATTTTGGCCGATAAGGCTGCGATTGAGGCTGCAAATAAGGCCGTCAGACTCGCCGCGATCGCCGCATCGAGCGCCGCTGCCGGAGCGGCTGATCGAGTTGCGGCAAGCGCCTTGGCCCGCGAGGCTGACAGACTGGCGGGACTTACGGTCACCGAAGTATCACAGATAAAACCAGCCATCATAACGCTTAATAACGTAGCCGTTAGGGTCTCATCCTCTGCAGGGTTCGATGCCGTTCTGGCCGCACTTACCGGCGGACTTTCACTGGTATTTACTGCAGCTACAGTACCCGCTCGACTCGCAGCTTGGGTCAATGCCTACAACCGTGCACTTCAAGAGGCCGATGACGGCGAACGGGAGGCTGACAATACTAAACTGAAAACCTCTGAGGTTGTTGGCAGTCTTTCCGATTCCGCTACCGAGGCTGCCAGTCAAAGCATAATTGATCGAAACGCTGCAATAGCTGCGATTGCTGAAGCGGAATTATTGGCGAACGGGGGAACAAGGACAAACGGCACGATAGTGGTCGGGGCTGTAAACGCAGCGGCGACGATGGCTGTTGACCGAGCCGCTTTAATCAAAGCTATTAACGATGCAATTCCGATGGCCTTTGCCGCAAAGGGACATTTATTGGAAAGCATTGACGCACTCCATGTACTCATCGCCCAAATCAAGGCAATAAACTTCGAGGACATCGGCGAAGCGATAATGCCGTTTGGCGGAGTAAAGGATGACGTGGCAAATCCGGCGCGGCTTAATAATGCGGAGATCGTAATCGTCGATTCGATCCGTGAATTGCACGGCCAAAAGATATTCAAAATAAAAGGTGAGTTGAAACGGACTTCGCCAATATCTGCGCTGGTCGCCTTCAAACTTGGCCGATCGTTTCATCATTTTGGGTATAACGGACCTCCGACAACAACAAAAACAGACGAGCCGACAAAATCAACTGCGACGACTGAGACTAAAAACGGAAAGACTACAACGACGGTCACAAACCCGCCAATAAAGGAAAGAAATATTGCCTTTTCGCGGCTTTTGGGTGACATAACACGCAAAGACACCAAGGCCATCGGGCTGCCTGGGAATAAAAACGCGATTCGCATTATAGATCCGCCGCTCGGCAAATTTGAAGTTCCGCTCGATGCCGAATTTCCAAATATTGCGGCTGGTGTGACGTTCATTATAGCGGCCACTCTGTTCGGCTCGGCCAATACGTCAAAGCACGGCGAATTTACTTTGGTCAGAAAGGTCAAACAGATAAAACCCGCGGAGATGACATGGGGACTTATGACCGGCAGCTCGTCGATGATCACGTTCGACAAGCAGCTGACCGTTTCCGAAAACGGGGTCAAATACCGGATTGCCGATATTCGCGACTTCATGCTTTATGAAACGCTGAGTCCGCTGCTTACAGTCAAACG
>JANOGL010000174.1:0-4664 GCA_031405985.1 Acidobacteriota bacterium
GCACCAATTTCTGCTGCTTCAGGGTTATGCAATTCTTGTCAACACATCGATGCCAATCGTCGGGCCGCCCGAGACAAAGAATGACACGTTCGTCAAGCAGGTCGTCGACGCAGCGCAGGCCGCTATCGACAAGGGCGTCGAGATGGGGGTCGTCGATCGTGATCGTGTAGGCGTCGGCGGGCACAGCTACGGAGCGTTTATGACCGCGAATTTGCTAGCTCACAGCGATATGTTTCGCGCCGGCATCGCCCGCAGCGGAGCGTATAACCGTACGCTGACGCCGTTCGGGTTTCAGGACGAAGTTCGCAACTTCTGGGAGGCGACCCGTATCTACACCGACGTTTCGCCGTTCTTTTACGCAAACAAAATTAACGAGCCTGTTCTGCTCATCCACGGCGAAGCGGACAACAATCAGGGCACGTTCCCGATACAGTCCGAACGCCTTTTCGCCGCTATCAGTGGTAACGGCGGCACGGCAAGGCTTGTAATGCTGCCGCACGAATCGCACGGCTACGCCGCACGCGAATCGACGGAACACACTCTCTACGAGATGGTTGCGTGGATGGACAAATATGTGAAGAACGCCAAACCTCGTGACAAACCGGCGTCGCAGTAACGGTTACTATTGATGCAAACAGAAGATATTTCTCAGGTTAAAGAGCCGCTGACCGACACTTTTCTTCAACCCGTCAGCGGCGGTACGATCTCCGATGATCAACAAGCGTTTTTTGAGGCGAACGGTTATGTAGCCGGTGTTAGACTTCTAGCGAATGAACAGGTTGCTGCCCTGCGGAGTGATTTAGCCGAGTTGATGCAGCCGGAATTTGCTCGCGACCCCCGATTTTACGAGTATCACCACAACGAATCGACGGACGCTGGGCGGGTGTTATTTCATGCTCTCGGAGCGTGGCGTGTGTCACCGGCGTTTCACGATTTGCTTTTTTATGAGCCGCTGGTTTCGGCTGCACAGAAACTGCTTTGCGGGCGCGTGCGCTTATGGCACGATCAAATTTTTGTAAAGCCTGATAAAGACGGGGCGGTTGTCTCGTGGCATCAGGACTATTCGTACTGGACGCGCACAAAGCCCGTTGGACATTTGACGTGCTGGATCGCACTCGATGATTCGACGCGTGAAAACGGCTGTGTTCATTACGTTCCGGGCAGCCATCGGTGGAATTTACTACCTCGCGGGAGTCTCGCAAACGATATGAACACAGTTATGGATTTTCTCAACGATGAACAGAAGCGAGCATTCAAACCAGTTGCAACCGAATTAAAGGCCGGCGAAGCGAGCTTTCATCACCCAATGACGCTGCACGGCTCGTACGAAAATCGGTCGGATAAGCCAAGACGTGCGGCGGTAGTCAATTTTATTCGCGACGGCGTAATGTCTGATTCTGACGAGCCGTTGCTCGAGTGGGTGCCCGTTATTCCAAAAGGCGAGAAAATCGCAGGACCGTTCTTTCCGCTGCTTAGCATATGCGACGCGACAAAAACAGGCTAAAATGATGCCAAACCTTCTATTTCGGACGAATCGTATGAAAGCCATAGCTTCTTTAATTCTTATATTTTCAATTTATTCCTCGGCACTGGCGCAGACGATGCCCGCAGGAGCTGATGCGAAGTTGTGGGCAAAGGCTCTCAAGATTCACAAAAAGGCGATCATCGTCGATGGCCACAACGACATCACGTCGCCGATGGTGGATGAGGCCTTCGATCTCGCGACAAACTCGGTCGGTAAATATCATCGCGACGGCGACCCGTTCCACACGGACCTCGACCGTTTGAAACGTAGCGGGATCACTGGTGAGTTCTTCTCGATCTACGTGTCCGGTTCGACGCTCGCGAGTGGCGGAGCGATGCGGCGTGCGATGGATCTGATCGACGCGACTTATCGCGAGGCGGAGAAACACGGGCGGCAGCTCACGATGTGTACGACTGCGGCTGAGATTCGTAAAGCGAAAAAGCAAAAGAAGATCTGCGCGCTAATGGGCATTGAGGGCGGCTATGCGATCGAGAATTCGCTTTACGCGCTTCGCAATTTTTATCGTCTCGGCATTCGCTACATGACGCTGACGCACAACGTCACACACGACTGGGCCGACTCGCACGTGACGCAAGCCAGACACGGCGGGCTGAGCGATTTCGGCCGCGAGGTTGTTCGCGAAATGAACCGTTTGGGCATGCTCATAGATATTTCCCACGTGTCGGTAGATACGATGAATGACGTGCTTGACGTTTCGACCGCGCCGATCATCGCGTCGCATTCGTCGGCACGAGCTCTCAACGATCATACGCGAAATGTGCCCGACGACGTTCTTCGTCGCGTCGCAAAGAACGGCGGCGTTATGATGATAAATTTCCTTCCGATGTTTCTCGACGCGCGTTCGGCGAGAGAATCAACGGAGCGTTCGCGACGGCTCGCACCGCAGATGGACGCGCTTCGTAAGCAATTCGAGAACGACCTGATTGGTTTTAACGAAGCCGAACGCAAGCTGCTCGACGCGAACCCGATATACATTCCTGACTACACACGCATCGTCGATCACATCGACCATATGAAAAAAGTCGCCGGCATTGACATCGTCGGCATCGGTTCGGACTACGACGGCATTCCTTTCCTGCCGGCCGGGATGAACGGCGCCGAGGACCTCGTGCTCGTCACATACGAATTGCTGCGTCGCGGCTACACCGAAACCGAAGTCAAGAAAGTGCTCGGCGAGAATTTTATGCGAGCTTTTGCGAGGGCTGAACAAGTCGCCGGGAACCGCCAGATCAGCGGGCAGGGAAGTTTGAAGAAGGTCAAATAATCTGCTCGGCTGCGTGATTGACTATTTGGGCAAGTGCGCGTATAACTAACCGCGTAATCCCTAATTTATATTTTGATTTTGCGAGCAGACTGCCGTTTTCATGATGCTCCGGCCGCCTGTTTTGCTCGAAGTTTTGCATCAATTTGAAAAAAAGGAGATACGGATATGAAAAAACTAATTCTGATGACAGTGACGCTGATCGCGGCGTCGTTTCTTTTAATTTCATGCGGCGGACCTGCTGCTAACAACTCAGCTAATGCCGGTAACAAAGCTGCAAACACTGCAACTGCTCCTGCGGCTGATGCGGCGGCGATCGAGACCGAGATCAAGAAGCTCGCCAATGAAGGCGTCGCGGCAGTAACAAAAAGCGACACCGCCGCGCTCGATAAGCTGTGGGGTGACAATTACGTGTTTGTTGGCCAAGACGGTGCGGTTTCTACAAAGGCCCAACGCATCGAGTCGATGAAATCGGGCCAATCCAAGATCGAGTCGCTCGCCTACGACGAGATGAGCGTTCGGTCAAACTCCGATGGCACAGGAGCTGTCCTGATCGGCCGCGCGACCGTCAAGGGCACCAACATGGGCAAGCCTGTTGACGGCCAAATGCGCTTTACCCAAGTTTGGTCAAAGACAAAAGACGGCTGGCGATTGGTAAGTGGTCAGGTAACGCCAATTGCTGCGGCAGCGGCAAAGGCCGACGATAAAAAGGCCGACGATAAGATGGCTGACGACAAAAAAGTCGCTCCACCTTTAGCAAACGCAAATAGGTAATTGAGATTGATTTTATAGAGGGGAGAAGTTACTCCCCTCTTTTTTGTCGCGCACGGAAAATGCGTGTTTTCCGAGTGCTGAACACCAAACAGGAGGAATTATGAAAAGTATATTGACGATCTTTGTCGTTACGATGGCGATGACCGCTTCGGTCGTTGCGCAGTGCAGTGACTCTGACAAGAAGGCACTCGAGGCTCTCGATAAAGCGTGGAGCGTTGCCGGCCAGAATGGAGATAAAACCGCACTGATGAATATTTACGCTGATGACTATGTGGGCTTTCCCGGCATGGCCGGAAAGACAACGACCATCGACGGCACGATGGCGGCTTTCGAAAGAAGCAAAACTAATCCGTCAACGTCGACAACGACAGCGGATCATTATCTGGTCACCTGCTCGCCCGTCTCGGCGACGATGACTCATCGCAATGTGACCGTTTCCGCAAGCGGCGCGACGACCTATTCGCGCAGTGTTCACATTCTCGAAAAACGCGGCGGCCGATGGCAGGTCGTGAGCAATGCAGGAAACGCTCTCGACGACAGCGCCATCATCTGGTATCTGGAGCAGGACTGGAATGATGCCGCACCAAAACGCGATAAGGCGTGGTTTGAGAAGAACTACGCTGCCGACTTTAGCAGTGTCAGCTCAACAACCGGAAAACTGTCTAATAAAGCAGAGGATATTGCGGATTTGATGAATGACAAAGGGACTTTGGAATTAACCGAGACAACGGATATGAATATTCGGATTGACGGCAATACGGCGATCGTTACCGGCATATATCGAACAAAAGGAAAAGACGACAAGGGCGTGGCGTACGACCGCAGCGCACGATTTACCGACACCTGGATCAAACGCGACGGCCGCTGGCAGGCGTGGGCGACCGCGGGGGCCATAATTGTTCCGTAGTCAGGACGCTTTTGAGTTCCGCCCTTAGACGGCTTACACCGAGCTAGATGCCGCCTAAAGGCGGAACTCAAAACTATTGCTAAATAAGGTGGTGAAGTATGAGGAAGAGAAGAAGACTACTAATTTCTAAGTTGGTTCTGGTTATGATGGTTGGAGCCATCTTTTTTGCTTGGAGG
>JANOGL010000195.1:0-5706 GCA_031405985.1 Acidobacteriota bacterium
CCAAAGACGCTCGATGTCGCGCACGCGATGCAGTTGATAAAAGGCGGCTCGTCAAAATGGATTCACGACACGTTTACCGAACATTGCTTGTTTGAATGGCAGGTCGGTTATGGCGCGTTTTCGATCGGCATTGGCGATGTCGAACGCACCGTCCGGTACATCAACAATCAGGCCGAACATCATCGGACGAAGGATTTTGAAACCGAGTTTGTCGGGTTTTTGAATGCGCATTTCATAGAATATGACGCACGGGATGTGTTTGATTGACCGTCGGTTGGGCGGGTTTCGATGGTTTTTTCCGCGTGTTTTTCGGTTGTTTTCAGCCGTCCCTGGCGGGACTCGGAATTGATTTTCATCGCATTCCCAGCGATGAATCGGTGGGCTATTGACGCGTCGTCCGGTTCCCGGACGAAAAACCTTCACGTTCCCACCGATAAATCCATCGTTCCCACCGATAAATCGGTGGGTTATTGACAGGTCGTCCGGTTCCCGGACGGAATGCGGAATGCGGAATGGGGAATACGGAATGCGGAATGCTGACCGCTGAATGCTGAATGCTACTTCTTTGCCTTTTCGATCCGCGTGATGATCTTGCGGAGGTGGTTGCGGGCGATGAGCGGCAGGCGTTCGTCCGTCGATAGTTGGTTGAGGAATGGCAGCAGATGCGGCGGATCGGGGATCTCGTTGCGGCTCAAATAGCTGTCGAGTGCGTCGATCAGGCCGGGTGTGAGCAGCGGTTGGTTAGTGCGTGCGAGGGCGAATTCAAACTTCCACGTGTATTCGTTTGCGATGGCGCGGTATGTGTCCATCAGCGCTTTCGCGTGTTTGTTCTCGGTCCAATTGTATTTTGCGGTGCGCGTTTTGGCGTCGCGATTTAAGGTGACCGTGACATTGCCCATGTTCGAGAAATCTTTGGGGTACTGATAATCCTCACTCGAGTCTATGAAGTTGAGCGCGGCGAATGCGGCTCTGAGTTTTTCTAATGTCGGTTCGGACAGCTCAATGGGATCGTCGAGCGGTTCGTCAAAGCTGTCTTTCTTAAACCAAATTCTCCCCTTTCCCGCGTCGTCGTGCTCGATCTTTAAACTCGAATAAGTAAAACCGGGCCTCTCAAATGTGTAAACATAAACCGGTTTGTAAGTCTGAGTTTTGTTTGCCGGGGCTGCGGCGTCGCGTGAATTTGTTTTGCCGTCCGGCTCACGCTCATTCTTTTTTGGCGGGAGGTCTGGTGTCGCCTCGGGCGCCGGCTGCGGTGTCGCGGCGGCCTTTGGCTTTGCCGTCGGTTTCTTTGTCGTCTTGCGCTTGCCGGTCTGCGCCGATAACACAAGCGGCAATGCGGCCAGCAGCACAAGCAAAGCAAATTTCGACATCGATCTCATCAGCGTTAGTCTAGCGAAATCTAGTGGATAGTGGAAAGTTGATAGTGGAAAGTGAGTAGGTTAACTTACTCGAAACTATTTCCCGCAAAGACGCGAAGGACGCAAAGGCAAGACAAGGCGCAAACACGGCTGTTTCCCGCAAAGACGCAAAGATCGCAAAGATAGAACAATCTTATCTCAGTGTGCTCTGTGATCTCTGTGGCTAATTATGTTACTCGAATTTGACCGAAACGATCTTCGAGACGCCTGCTTCCTGCATCGTGACGCCGTATAGTGCGCGGGCGGATTCCATCGTGCGTTTGTTGTGCGTGATGACGATGAACTGCGTTTTCTCCGACATATGCATGATCTTTTCGGCGAATCGGCCGACGTTCGCGTCGTCGAGCGGTGCGTCAACCTCGTCGAGCAGGCAGAATGGCGACGGACGATACTTAAAGATCGCGAGCACGAGTGCGATGGCGGTCATCGCTTTCTCGCCGCCCGAGAGCAGCAGAATATTTTGCAGACGTTTGCCCGGCGGCTGTGCGACAACCTCGATGCCGGCTTCGAGAATGTCATCTGATTCCATCAGCGTCATCTGGCCCTGCCCACCGCCGAACAGCTCGATGAAGAATTGCGAGAAGTTTTCGTTGATCGCCTCGAACGCGTTTTTGAACCTTTCGCGCGAGCGTTGTTTGATCTCGCGCAGGGCTTCTTCCGTCGCGGCGATACTCTGAATGATGTCTTCGCGTTGCGACGTGAGAAAAATGTGGCGCTCTTCGGCCTCACCAAGTTCTTCGAGCGCGAGCATGTTTATCGCGCCAAAATTCTCAAGCTTTTGTCGCAGTTCGTCAGCGTGTTCGCGGGCAGTTTCGAGAACGAAATCTTCGCCTCGCGGAGTTTTATCAACAAGCTCCGTGAGCGACATATTCAGCTCCTGCTGACAATGTTCGGCGATATTTTGCAGCCTGGTCACGGCCTCGGCTTGCGAGACTTCGATCTCGGCACGGGCGTTACGCGCTTCGGCAGCTTTGTGATTCAATTCGCGAAGTTCTTCGCTCATTTTGTCCGAGGCTTCGCGCGACTTTGTCAGGGCATTGACGGCGTCGGTGACTTCGCGCGTTTCACGGCTCATCTCGTCGCCGGCTGACGCGATGCGGTCGGTGATCGTCGTGATCTCAGTATGAAGCGTCTTTATCTTCGAGTCCGACTCGGTGAGCTCGAGATTTGAAATTGCGAGACGCGACTCGAGATCGCGTGCTTCGTTCTCGACGCGGCGAAGCGCGCTACCGGCGGCACGGCGGCGTTCGTCGGATGTAGCGGCGATCATTCGTTTTTCGTTCAGAACGGCGCTCGCGTCGCCGGTCTTGTGGCGAGCGGCTGTGACCTCACCGGCGATCTGTGCAAGTGATGTCGTCGCTGCGATTCGCGCCGCTTCAGCTGCCGCCCGCGAATCTCCAGCTTCGCTCTGTTTGGCTCTTAAATCCGCGATCTCGTTTGTAACCTGCTCTGTGTCGTCCGCGACAACCTTGCGATGGCGCTCAGCGCGCTGAATCTCTTCGTGCGCAGCGTGAGCTTGAATCGCAAGGCCGTGAATGCCGCGATCGACCTTGATTATCAGCGACTGGAGATCGACGGTTTTGCTCTCGAGATCGACGAGCGATGCTCGCGAAGTGTCGGTTGCCCTCAGCGACGCTTCGACAGCGGACGCGAGCCGCGAGCATTCGATATCGAGTTCGTGCAACTCACGTTTAAACGCGAGCAGGGATTCGTTTTTACCTTCCGCGTTCGCGCTGCCGCCGATCAGTAGATGACCGCCGAGCAATAAGTCGCCGTCAAAATTTACAAGTATCTCGCCGCTCGATTCGTTAAAACTGTGGACAAGACGAGCCGACATTTCGCGAGGGAAGATTTGCCTGAGTACATTGGCGACCTCAACGGAAACGCCGAGATGCCCGGCGATCGTGTCGCCCGAATTTGCATGCTGTTTTCGCTCTGCCTTTCCACCGTTCGGCAAAATTATCAATGCCGTACGGCCTATATCGTTCGATTTTAACCAAGCAGTTACACGACGCGCGTCGTCGAGCGACTCGACAATGACGGCCTCAAGCATCGGGCCAAACAGCATCTCGACTGCGGTCTCGGTTTGCGGAGTGACATTTAATCTATCAGCCAAAACGCCCGCGAGCCGCACGCCGATATTCTCGGCTTCGGCAAAAAGCTTTTGCACGGGCGGCGTGTAAACCGCGCGTTTCTCTTCAAGTTCGACCAGCGTCGCGAGCCGATGCCGTTTTGCCGAGTGTTCGTCCTGCAGTTCGATGAGTTTGCCTTCGGCATCACGCAATGCGGCTCGAGCATCGACCGTCGTGGCAAGAAGTTGTTCCTTTTCTTCATTCAGCTCGACGAGTTTTTTCTCCTCGGCGGCTAGATGCTCGGCGAGTTCGTCAGCTTGTTTCTTATTTGTCGCGAATGTTTCGTCGGCGTGTTTTCGTTCACGCTCAAGACTGCCAAGGCGAGTTTGCAGTCGCGTCAGATTGCCGCCCACTTGACGACTGATCTCATCAAAACGCTCGGCCGCGGCCGTGTGCTGCACGAGATCGTTCCGCAAAGTTTCGATCGAGATTTCGATCGCGGCAAGAGCATCGGCTTCGCGGCGGTGATCGTCCTCGGCCTCGCGCAAGCTGGCCTCGGCCTTCGCGTGCTCCGCCGCTTCGTGCTGCTCTTCTTCTTTCAGACGCTCGAGTTCGCCGGCTAACAATTTAAACCGTTCTTCGGATGCGGCGATCTCGGTGCGCAAAGTTTCGCAGCGCGTATTCAGACTGACGATCTGATCTGACTTGTAAAGATGCTCGCGCTCGGCGCGGTCGCGCTCTAGGGCGTTGTTTGCGTGAATCTTGCGAACCTCGGCAAGATTCTCCTCAGCCGCTCGTGCGGCGACTGTCGATTCGCGAACGGCCTCTTCTTTTGCGGTAACCTGCGATGTAAGTTCGGTTTCGACTGCCTCGGCCTCAGCAAGTCGCCTCTTTAATTCATCCGAAAGCTCCGCGAGATGCTTGCCCTCAGCCGCATAAAGCTGATGCAGGAGTTCGCGAAACTCTTCCTGCAAAATTTTGTATCTGCGGGTCTTTGCCGCTTGCCGACGCAGCGAGTTTACCCGCGTTTCAACCTCGGAGACGATGTCGAATATCCGCGCCAAGTTAGACTTGGCTGATTCGAGCCGAGTCTCGGCGGCGCGCTGACGTGCGCGGAACTTTGAGATTCCCGCGGCTTCCTCGATCAGACTGCGGCGGTCGGCGGGCTTTGCTGACAAGATCTGTCCGATGCGGCCCTGTTCGATAATCGCGTAGTGAGCGCCGGACAAACCCGTACCGGCGAAAAGGTCGGTGATATCGCGCAGGCGGCAGGTTTTGCCGTTGAGCTGATATTCGCTCTCGCCCGAGAGATAAAGCCGTCGCGTGACCGACACGGCCTCGCCCGGTGCAAAGTCGAGAGCAAACGAGCGCGGCCGCCAGTGGCGTTTTGTCTTTACCTTTGTCTCAAAAACCTGCGTCGAACCAACGGCCATCGCCTGGACAGTTTCAACGTTCGAGTCGTCAATGATTGTTTCGTCGTGGAACCCATTCTCCTCAATGCGGAATTCGGAATTCGGAATGCGGAGTTCTTCTGCCTCAGTTACAACCTCCGTTTCGGCTCCCTCGATCTCGCCCATATCTACGGCCGAGTCGTCGATTCCTCTCAGAGTTTCGTCAATGTCTTCGAGTTCGTTTTCGTCGACGTCGAATACCGAGTCGTCACGAACGAGATGCAGTACGACCTCAGCCATGCCGCCCGGTTTGCGGGTCTTTGTGCCGGCGAAAACGACATCTTTCATCTCGCCGCCGCGCAAAGATTTCGCACGCTGCTCGCCGAGCACCCACGCGATCGCGTCCGAGACGTTCGATTTGCCGCAGCCGTTCGGCCCCACGACCGCAGTTATGCCGTTGCCGGTAAAAACGACCTCCGTGTAATCGGCGAACGACTTAAAGCCGGTGATTTCTAGACGCTGGAGCTTAAACATTCTATAGTGCTTTGATTTCGCGAAAGCACTATATTTTGTTGTATTTAGGCACTAAAAGTCAATTGGAATTAGGTTTTGGGCTTTCGGTTTTGGGTTCTTGTTGGGATAGACGGATGGCTAAAACACCACGACCTTTGGTCGTCAAATCATCTCGCTGCCGACATTGCGAAGGCCCTGCTTTTCGGCGCGTTCGTGATCTAGCTCGGTGAGGACGTCGAGGAGGAAGTTTGTGTTGCTCGAGACGCTGATAACCACCGGGAACTCCATTGCCGAGGTCGAGAATTCAAACGT
>JANOGL010000232.1:0-2885 GCA_031405985.1 Acidobacteriota bacterium
ACCGTCGACCTTTTGCACAAACAGGTTTGGAAAACCCGAGATCAGTTTCGAAATGTCGCCGCCGGCCGTACCGACCTCGACCGGAACGCTGATCGCGTAGCCATTGTCCTCGACGCAGAAGATCACCGGCAGCTTGAGATTACACGCGGTGTTGAGAGCTTCCCACCATTCGCCCTCGCTCGTTGTGCCGTCGCCAACCGACATATAGACGACCTCGTCGCCTTTGAATCCGGTGACTTTATCGCGCAATTCCTTCAACAGCGAAGCGCGATAGCTCGCCTCGGCGGCGCCCACCGCGTGCAAAGCCTGCGTGCCCGTGCACGACGATTGCGAAGGAACATTCAGATCTTTATGACCCCAATGCGAAGGCATCTGCCTCCCGTGCGAGTTCGGGTCGATCTCGGCGCCGACCGCCGAATACAACATCTCTTGCGCCGTCATGCCAAGAGCGAGCATCAACGCGCGGTCGCGATAGTAGGGGAAAAACCAGTCGTATGCGGGTTTCATCGCGAGCGCCGCGCCGACCAAAACAGCTTCGTGACCGGCGCCCGAGATCTGAAAGTAGATCTTATTCTGCCCCTTGAGCTGAATCTCCTTGTCGTCAACGCGGCGCGACAAATACATCGTGCGGTAAATACCGACGAGCGTCTTTTCATCCAGGCCGTGACGATCTTGGGTGACCTTTGAGTCAAATGGTGTCGAAACCTTTGGCGTCTCGGCGCCGTCAGCCGCAGCTTTCGCCGTCGAGTGTACCTTTTCGTCCGCCGAGTAGCCGTCGGCCTCCATGGTTTTCTCACGCTCGGCAACCACCGACCTCGCTTCGCCCTTTGGCACAAGTTTTCTTACAGTTGTGGACATACCTTAGCCCTTTTCGAATCAGCTAACTTAGTTGAATCGCAAGTTTTAAAGATAGCAAATCACGGGAAAAGCGGCAATTTACTGTGTTTTCAAAACCCAGCCGTTCGGGTCGATGGTAGGAGCTGCTCCGTTATATGGAATTGTTGCCTCGCCGTCTTTCATCTCGACACGCTGCGTTTTGCCGTCAATCACGACATCGATCGCCATTGGGAACGGCATGTTGTTCGGGGTCTCCCAAGACAATAAAAGTCCAGCGCCGGGTCCGTTCAAATAGCCAGTTGACAGCTTCGGCAGTTTCGGTTGGCGGAGATACATTTCAAAAAACCAATCAAGCTCGCATTTGCATTCGGCTTCGGCGATGGTGAGAAAGTCGTCGGTGTTGACGAGGCGTTCTTGGCGACCGTCAGTAAGGCGTTCCATTTCTTTTGTCGGGTAGGCCATGCGGCGCAGCGCGCGAAAGAATGCGTCGTCGCCGATCAGGTATCGCAGCGTGTGTAGGACGACGGCGCCTTTGCCGTAGATGTCGCCGTCGCTCTTAACAAAATCCGGCGCCTGTAGATAGACCTCGTGCGCGAATTTTAGCTCACGTGGTGCGACGGGCTGCATGTTGCGGGTAGCTTTAGCGCGGGTTTTCATTGCGCTGAAATATGCTTCTTTGCCTTTTGTCTCCTCGACGTAGAGCGTGTCCATGAATGACTGAAAGCCTTCGTGAATCCAAAAGTCGCGCCAGTCGCTGGCCGTCACAAGATTTGCCCACCATTCGTGGCCGTACTCGTGGAACATCAGCCAGTCAAAACCGTCCGGGGCAAAGCGATATTTGTTGCCATAGGCAATGTTTGTCGAATGTTCCATCCCCAGATGCGGCGTCTCGACAATGCCGAGCTTGATCGCACGGAATGGATACGGGCCGAGATATTTTTCAAAGAAAGCGTTGTATTTTTTTGTCTCGGCGATGAGCTTTGCACCTTTATCAAAGTTTTCGGGCAAGATGTAAAACTTTATCGGTATCATTTCGCCGGTCACGCTTTTGACTTTGTCCTCGATCAGTTTGTACGGCGCAGCGTTAAAGACGAGCGAGTAGTTTGCGATCGGGATCGGCATCCGCCAGTTGTAGGTGGTCGTGCCGTTTGAGTTTTTCTTAACCGACTCGAGTTTGCCCGGCGCGTTCGCGATAAGCGGATCGGGAACGGTGATTCGCATCATCGATGTCGCCGGTTTGTCCGACGGATGGTCTTTGCATGGGAAGAGCAGATCGGCGCCGTCATTCTGCAACGCTACCGAAACCCAATCGGCGCCGCTCGGCGTTTTCGCCCACATAAAACCGCCGATCCACGGTGGATTTGGCGCAACGCGTGGCGTGCCCGCATAACGAATCATCGCCTTTATTTCGTCGCCGACTTGCTTTGTCATCGGGAACCAGATCCAGATTTTGCCGCCTCGCCGCTCGTATTTAAGGGCGCTTTTGCCGTCGCCGACGTACTCGATGTTGTACGGCGTGTCGAGATCGAGCACGATCACGTTAGTCGGAATCTCGGTGCGGGCGATCATCGTCGTCGCACCCGAGATCGTCTTTGACTGCGGAAAAACATTTAGATTTACCTCGTAAGACTGCACGTCGAACGCGGCTTGCTCGAACATCAACGGGCCGCCGGTCTCGGTCGGACGCGCGGGATGTTCACGTTGTGCGAGTAAATTTAAGCTGCTCAAAACGACAAAAGCAATTGCGATGATCTTGTTCATACTGGTTCTACTTTACACTCGATTCGAGTTAGCCGAAAATATCGTCAATGCGGTGTAGTGTGACTTATACGGTAATTTGCCTTGCGCTGTTTACGGCGGTGTCGCTCGGACAGGATGTGTCGGCGACGCCCGTTGTAAAAAAGGCAAACGCACGGCCAGCGGAAGCACCGGTCGCGAGCGCCGAGCCTTTTGACCGGGCGGATGCCAAAACAATGGCGTCAAAGTGCGTCACGCTCGACACCGAATCGGGCGTGATCGAGATCGAATTGTTTCCGGAAAACGCGCCC
>JANOGL010000250.1:0-1614 GCA_031405985.1 Acidobacteriota bacterium
TTAGGCGAAGCCAAATCTCTGGCATCGTCTATCTTAATTTGCCTCAAAGGGAAGTGAAATTATGAAAAAGTGCCCGAATTGCGAAAAAACATTTGACGACGCGATGCGGTTTTGCCAGGTTGACGGAACGCCGCTCGTCGATGACGTGCCGTTCGATCCGTACGCGACGATAGTCGGGACTTCTGCGAACATCGCGCCGCCGGCAGACGAAACGGTTGCGGCTGATTCCACGCCTTCTCAGTCGGCTATTTCATTGCCGGAAGAAGTTCTCGAAGCTCCCAATGCAGATCCGCTTAAGACAATGTATGTCTCCGATTCGGAGATGCAGCAGGTGCTCGGGGCCAGCGGTGACGCGCCTTTGGAAGAAATTCGAGCTGACGAGATAGAGGCTGAAGTTCCGGTTTTGGAAGTGCCTCCGATGCCCGAGCCGCCGCCGCCGAGTTTTAGCGATATGGCACCGCCGCCTTCGCCGTTTTCACAAGTCTCTGACCCTAACGATGCTCCGGTTCCCGCGCCGCCAATGTTTTTAGAACCCGAATCGGCACAGCAAGAGGCCGACACGGTGATTCCAGCTGAAGTTGCCGCCGCGGTAGCTCCGCCGCTAGCGCCGATGCAGGAATGGACGCCGCCACCGTCACCCGAAGCTAGTTGGCAGAATCAGGATGTAGGTGCAAACGCGCCGTTCCAATCGCCGCCCGTCAGCGGACAAAACAAGACGCTGCCAATAATCTCGCTGATTCTCGGCATCGTTTCACTCTGTTGCTATGTCTCGCCGTTGACCGGCATAGCAGCATTAATAACCGGTTTTTTAGGAATGAAGAACGCAAACAGCGATCCGACACAGTATGGCGGCAAGGGCCTCGCAATTGCCGGCATGGTTTTAGGCGCGTTGTTTTTCCTGATTGGAATGGCGTATTGGATTTTTATCTTTTTCTTTGGCGGCATGGCGATGTTAATGGACGCCGCGAGATAGCTTTTATGTCAGTAGTTTCGGATGTAATTCAATCGACTGTCGCAATCATCAAGGGCATGAAGCGCACGATCTCGGAGATACCGCGGACAAAATGGACGGTGCAATATCCCGAAGATCCCGTGACGGTGCAGCCTCGTTATCGCGGACAGCACCTGTTGCACGTTGATGAAAACGGCAAGGAAAAGTGCGTTGCATGTTATCTGTGCGCGGCGGCCTGCCCGTCGGACTGCATCTATATCGAAGCTCAGGACGACGCGCGTCCGTACGCCGAGCGCGTTGGCCGCGACGAACGATACGCAAAGGTTTACAACATCGATTATGGCCGCTGCATCTTCTGCGGATTCTGTGTCGAAGCTTGTCCTAAGGACGCGATCACGCACGGTTATAACTTTGAGATCTCAGTTTACAATCGCGCAGATCTTCTCAAGACAAAAGACGACCTGCTCATCACAAAACAAAAACAGTCGAAGAACTACCGTGTCGCGCTCTCGAGCGAGGACGTCGATTCTGAGTTCAAAAAATCAAGTTGGTAGGCGATGGACCTGCCTCCGACACAAAAAGGTCGGCATCACGAGATCCGCGGGCTTGGTTTGCGAGTGTTTGGAGGGTTGACGCGCGATGACCAACCGCTCGATCCGTTT
>JANOGL010000268.1:0-4606 GCA_031405985.1 Acidobacteriota bacterium
AGAAGCATCTTTGCTCGGTGCCGTTTTGCTTGCACTCGAAAGTATTGGCAAAATAGAAGGCATCGACTCAAATCAAATCTAACTCGTTGGAACAAATTCCGAATGACAACAGCTAAAACTAATATCGACCAACTCTGTATCAACACCATCCGCACGCTTTCGCTCGATGCTGTGCAAAAGGCGAACAGCGGCCATCCCGGCCTGCCGCTCGGAATGGCGCCAACGGCGTATGTGCTGTGGACAAAATTCCTCAGGCACAATCCGAAGAACCCGAAGTGGTTCAATCGCGACCGGTTTATACTGAGTGCCGGCCACGGTTCAATGTTGATCTATAGCCTTTTGCATCTGACGGGTTATGATCTCTCGCTTGCTGAGCTGAAACGCTTTCGCCAGCTTCATTCACAAACGCCGGGTCATCCTGAGAATATTTTGACTGCGGGCGTCGAGGTCACGACCGGGCCGCTCGGACAGGGTTTTGCGAACGGCGTCGGCATGGGAATCGCAAACGCTCATCTCGCCGCGAGATTCAACAAACGCGGGCACAACATCGTCGATAATTACATTTATTGCATCTGCTCTGACGGCGATTTGATGGAGGGCGTCAGCTACGAGGCCGCGTCGCTCGCCGGTCATCTCAAACTCGGCAACTTGATCTATCTTTACGACGACAATGAGATAACGATCGACGGCTCGACCGATCTCGCGTTTACGGAAGATCGCACGAAACGATTTGTCGCCGCCGGTTGGCATGTCTCCGTCGTTAAGGACGGCAACGATCTTAAGGCTATCGAGGCGGCAATTCGCGAAGCGCAAAAGGTAAAAGACAAGCCTTCGCTTATCCGTGTCAAGACGATTATCGGCTTTGGCATGCCAAAGCAAGGCACGAGCAAGGCTCACTCGGACGCGCCGGGCGCAGACGCCGTTCGCGAGACAAAACGCAATCTCGGCTGGCCTGAGAACAAGAGCTTCTATGTTCCCAAAGAAGTCTCGGCCCATTTCAAAAAGGCAATAAAATCAGGTGCGAAACTTGAAAAAGACTGGAATGAGCGCGTAAAAAAGTATGCGAAAGCTCACCCGACGCTCGCTGCGGAGTTTTGTACCTCGATCACCGGCTCGCTGTCCGATGACTGGGAAAAGTCGTTGCCGTCATTCAACAACGTCAAGGCGAAAGCCACTCGCGCATACAGTGGCGACGTTATCAACGCCATCGCCGATGCGGTTCCGCAACTTGTCGGCGGATCGGCGGATCTCAAGCCGTCGAACAACACATACATCAATTCGTCCGCCGATATTCAGGCCCCGAAATATGAGAACCGCAACATCCACTACGGCATCCGCGAACACGCGATGGGCGCGGCGATGAACGGCATGGCGCTATTTGGCGGCGTGATACCGTTCGGCGGGACGTTTCAGACGTTTAGCGATTACATGCGGCCTGCGATAAGGCTCGCGGCGTTGTCGCACATTCAGGTGCTGTTCGTTTTCACGCACGACACGATCGGCCTCGGCGAAGACGGCCCGACGCACCAGTCTGTAGAACATCTCGCAGCGATGCGTGCAATTCCAAATCTCGCTGTCATTCGTCCGTGCGACGCGCACGAGGTGCGTGAAGCTTGGCGAGCTGCTTTGAAACGTACTAACGCGCCGACCGCGTTTGCACTTTCACGGCAAAAGATCGCGCTCATCGACCGCAAGAAATTCGCCGACGCTCGCGGCCTGCCCAAGGGTGCGTATATTCTCGCTGAGGCGGAAACTAAAAGCGGCAAAGCGACCACACCAAAACTAATATTGATTGCCACGGGCAGCGAAGTCGGCCTCGCTATGGAGGCCCGAATGCGCCTCAATGCCGACGGCACGCCGACGCGCGTCGTCTCGATGCCGTGTTGGGAATTCTTTGACGCTCAACCGCAGAAATATCGCGACGAGATTCTGCCTCCACGCGTCACCGCACGCCTCGCCATCGAAGCCGGCGTTTCTCTCGGTTGGCACAAATACGTCGGTGATCGCGGTGCGACATTGACCGTCGATAAATTTGGCGCATCGGCACCTGCCGAAGACGTGTTTCGCGATTATGGATTTACGGTTGATAATGTTTTGAAAATCGCTAAAAGATTGGTGTAATCAGTCACTTGCGCATCAGCTTGGGGAATTTAGTTGAGTCAAACCGAGCCTTTCCATCTTTGTTCATCAACTACGGATTGCTATATTCGCGCAAAACCGAAAGGTCGGCCTCGGTGTTAGCCGTTAACACTTGTTTTTGCGCGCGACGAAATCTGCGATTGTAAATTCGCTTGTCGTTCTTTTCACTCTCCGAACTGGTTATTCCCCTGACCGGGCTTTTGCGTCTTGACCTACTCATTACTTTGTCGCCAGAATAGCCACTTAGGACGACTGCTAAGCTATATTGGTTGTCCTCTCAGCTTCGGAATCAATGAAATGGTTTCACCTCATCTTCGGCATTTCACTATTCGTCGTTTTTACCGTGACGGGCCGATACATGCGTGTCGATTTTCCCGACAAGGATGCAATCGACCAGTTTCTGCGTGTGTTGATGCGTTCGCGGCACATTTACATTTTGTTCAGTGCACTCATACATCTTGCACTCGGCGTTTACATGACATTGCGGCCGCAGGTTTGGCGAAAGGCTTTGCAAATTGCCGGCTCGACGGCGCTAGTGGCTGCGAGCGTGTTGCTCGTCTGGGCCTGGCGAGTCGAAACTTACGATCTACAGCAATTCTCTGACCTCAGCCGTAACGGTATTTATCTTTCGCTCTGGGGCGTCGGCCTGCATCTGATTGGCGGCGTGTCATTTTCCACCCACCGCAAGTAGGTTTTGTCTTGGTGCTATGCCCTCTATTTGCGGAAAAGCTCGGCTTTTCCGATATGCCGAACCGCAATACCTGCGGCTTTGCCGCCGGAGGCATAGCTTCGACTTTTTCTTTCAGGTCTGGCCGGAAAAGCACAGCTTTTCCGCACATAGAGCGGCAGAGCCGTCTGAGTGAACCACAACGATTCTGCTATATTATTAGCTGATGAGCGTTTACGATGAAATGTCCGAAAGCCAGCAGTTTGCGTGCCGCGTGATCGCCGATCACGCACGCGCGACGGCGGTTGCGATCGCCGACGGCATTCTGCCCGGTAACGAAGGCCGCAACTACGTCCTTCGCAAGATAATGCGCCGCGCCATCTATCACGGCCGCGAGCATCTTGGTCTTAACGATCCGTTCTTCTACAAAGTCTGCAACTTCGCCATCGATAAAATGCACGGCGCCTATCCTGAACTCGAAACACAGCGCGACTTCATTGGCAAAATGGTGCGGCTGGAGGAGGAGCGGTTTGGGAATACGTTAACCGCAGGACACGCACGTTTGAAAGAGTTATTGGCCAAGATTAAGATTGATGGCGATTGGGAAAGTAACGTATCGGATTATCCGATGAAGGAGTTTGCGGAGCTCTATGATACATACGGTTTTCCACCCGATCTAATTTATGTCGGTTATACAGAACATCTTAAAACCGGTATTAGTGGTTATTCGATTACAGATCATGAAGAAGCATTTTTTAGCTATGATGATTTTTCGGCTGACCTTCAAAACCAAATAAAGCTCTTGCAGGAAGGTTCTACCGTCGGTAAAACCAAACAAGCCGATAAGATCAACCCGATATATGTTGCGTTAGAAAGAACATCCGTCCGCTCGAACTTCCACGGCTACGAGACTACGAAGTTGGACGACGCGGAAGTGATCGCACTTGTAAAAGACGACAAACGCGTCGAGCAATTTAACGAAGGCGACGAAGGATTGATCGTTTTGAAAGACACGCCGTTTTATGCCGAGTCTGGCGGACAGGTTGGCGACACGGGAACTTTAGTCAGAACCGCCTACGGTAGTGGGCGGTTGAACGTAGCGGACACGAACGTTAAACCACCCGCTACGGCAGGTGGTTCTGACTTCAAGGCAACCGTTGTCGACACTTATTCACCGATTTCGGGAATTGTTCTACACAAATCGAAAGTCGAACGCGGCTCGATCAAAGTTGGTGACACAGTCACTGCGACGGTCGATGTCGAAAAGCGCGATGCTACGCGGCGAAATCATACTGCGACGCATTTGGTTCACGCGGCTTTGAAAGAAGTTTTAGGTTCGCATGTGAAGCAGGCCGGGTCGGTTGTTGCACCTAGTTATCTGCGGTTCGACTTTACGCATTACCAGCCGATGACGGAAGGCGAAGTGAGCGAGGTTGAGGATCTGGTGAACCGATATATTCTGCAAAATGAACCGGTTACGACCGACATCATGGCTCTTGAGGATGCGATGCGGAGCGGAGCGGTTGCGATGTTCGGCGAGAAATACGGCGGCGAGGTTCGCGTCTTGAGTGTCGGCGACGGAGCATTCTCGCGTGAGCTTTGCGGCGGCACGCATGTGCGCGCGACGGGCGACATCGGCTCATTCAAGATCACGTCGGACGAGGCGATCGCGTCCGGGGTTCGTCGCATTCGGGCAATCACGGGCCTCGATGCGTTTCAGCGTTTTCGCCAAGACGAGCGGCTGATCGATGCATCGCTCGCGGCTTTGAACGCACAACGAGACAACTAGCCAAACGCGCT
>JANOGL010000284.1:0-5063 GCA_031405985.1 Acidobacteriota bacterium
CCGTCCGTCAGGGCTAAAGATCAGAGTCGGTCGTTGAGTAAGAAGACCGAAGAACGTCCGTCGTCCACGATGCACGAACATATTCCGATACTGCATTGTCCAATCAAACCAGTCATTTACCTTGCCGTCATCAAATACTGCGTCAAGAAAGCATTCAAATTCGCGTTGTAGCTTTGCCCCCGGACCTTTGGGTCGAATGTTTTTGAAACCACCTTTAGCCTTGCCAAAGCTTGCATCTCGTAGTGGGACTGGCAACCCGAGAACACCGATAATTGTAGCTCCCAGACAATCGAAGGCTGATCCAATAGCCCTAAAAAATCCGCATACGTGAAGTTTTTCGGATGCGTTAGGTAGGTCATCTAATGGGCACTCAGATTTAGGCATTTTGGGGATCGGTTTACCATGCTGAAAAGATACCACATCGGCATGGCGTCGATTTATTTGTTCCCAATAATCTTGCAGCTCCATGTAATGTAGTTTGGCTTCGGCCAAGTTCGACTCAATGCCGGTCACACACTGGTATAGATAATCGCTAATCAGTATCCGCGGGTGATCAGGAAGATTTTTGAAAATCTGAATTCCAAACGTTGTTTCATCGAGGCTGTCTAAAATGGCTTTACTCAGCAAACTCGCATGAGGAACATCTGACCCTATAGCTGAAAACAATCGATTTTCCCCACCTTCCGTTTTGTAAGGCTCTTCTAATTTTTTTTTGTCCGTCCGTCTCATTATGTTAGGTCTATCCTGATAAATTATCTTATATCGTAATATTCGCTATGGTGTTTGGCGACATGAAACAACAAAAAAGCCTCACCGAACATCGACGAGGCCATTTTGCATTGTGCATTCTTAATTTTGCATTGATTACGTGCCGGTTTCCCAACTCGTCATATACTCGATCATTTCAGGCGTGAGTTCGTCGATGTTGACGCCCATGGCGCGGAGTTTTAGGGAAGCGATCTCTTGATCGACTTCGGGCGGCAGGACATGAACGCCGGCGGGGAGTTTGCCTTTTTGTTTGACGAGATATTCGGCTGACAGGGCCTGGTTAGCGAATGACATATCCATGACACTGGCCGGGTGGCCCTCGGCGGCGGCGAGGTTGATGAGGCGGCCTTCGCCGAGTACGATCACGCTCTTTCCACCGTTATTATTGATGTATTCTTCGACAAACGGGCGGCGTTTGACAGCCGGAGCCGACATTTCGCGAAGGGCATCGAGGTTTAATTCGAGGTCAAAGTGGCCGCTGTTGCAGACGATCGCACCGTCCTTCATCACTTCAAAGTGTTCTTTATCAATAACGTGGCGGTTGCCGGTGACGGTGACGAAAAAGTCGCCGATCTTCGCAGCTTCTTTCATCGGCAGCACGCGGAAGCCGTCCATAACGCCCTCGATCGCCTTGATCGGATCGATCTCGCAGACGACCACATTCGCACCCAAACCGCGGGCTCGCATCGCAACGCCTTTACCACACCAGCCGTAACCGACGACGACTAAAGTCTTTCCGGCAAGCAAAATGTTGGTCGCGCGGATGATACCGTCGAGCGTCGATTGACCGGTGCCGTATCGATTATCGAAAAAATGCTTGGTCTGAGCGTCGTTGACCGCGATAGAAGGGAAGGTGAGCACGCCGGCGGCGACCATCGCTTTTAGACGAACAATGCCGGTCGTGGTCTCTTCGGTCGTGCCGATGAGGTTCGGGATAAGCTCGGGCTTTTCCTTGATCATCGTCGCGACAACGTCAGATCCGTCATCGATGATGAGGTTCGGATTTGTTTCAAGCGCCGCTTTGACGTGGCGGACGTAAGTCTCGGTCGATTCGCCCTTATGAGCCATGACGGGGATGCCCCAATCGGCGACAAGCGAAGCCGCAACGTCATCCTGCGTCGAGAGCGGATTCGAAGCAATCAGCAGCGATTCGGCACCGCCGGCCTGCAGCGTGCGGGCCAGGTTAGCCGTCTCCGTCGTGATATGGGCACACGCGATCAGCTTAACGCCGATCAGCGGCTTTTCCTTTTCAAAACGCTCGCGAATAAGCCGTAAAACGGGCATTTCGCGGTCAGCCCACTCGATGCGCTGTTTGCCTTGCGGGGCAAGATTGATGTCTTTGATATCGTATTGCACTGAAATTCCTTCTTTAGCCATTTGTTCCTATTCCTTTTTCCGCTGCGGTTCTCAGCGCCTCGGCTTTGTCTGTTACTTCCCATGAAAATTCGCCGTTGAGGCGTCCAAAATGACCGAAACGAGCCGTCTCTCTATAAATAGGACGACGCAGATCGAGCATTTCGATGATACCCAGTGGCGTTAGAGCAAAATTATCTCGGACGATCACCGATAATTTATCGTCGTCGATTGTGCCGGTGCCATGCGAATCTACGTAAACTGAAACCGGTTCCGCAACTCCGATGGCGTAAGCTAACTGAACAGTACACTTATCGGCGAGGCCGGCAGCGACTATATTCTTCGCAATATAGCGTGCCATGTATGCGGCAGAACGGTCAACTTTGGTCGGATCCTTGCCTGAAAACGCCCCGCCGCCGTGTGGGGCAAACCCGCCGTATGTATCGACGATGATCTTGCGCCCCGTAACTCCGGCATCGCCCATCGGCCCGCCGACGACAAAACGGCCGGTCGGATTGATGTGATATTTAGTGTTTTCGTCCAATAATTCAGCTGGGATGACAGGTTTTATAACCTTTTCCATGATGTCGGCACGAATTTGCTCGATAGGCATTTCAGAGGTTTGCGAAGAGATAACGACGGCCTCGACACGAAACGGGCGGCCGTCGCGATATTCGATCGAGACTTGCGATTTGCCATCGGGACGCAAGTAGGGAATTGTGCCGTCGCGGCGAACCTCGCTCAATTTTCGCGTCAGATTGTGCGCCATTTGGATGGGCATCGGCATCAGCTCGGGCGTCTCGTTGCAGGCAAAACCAAACATCAAGCCCTGATCGCCGGCACCGCCGGTATCAACGCCCTGCGAAATATCAGGCGACTGCGTTCCGATCGCGTCGATGACGCTGCAGGTGTTCGAATCATAACCGTATTCGGCGTTGTCGTAGCCGATCTCTTCGATAGTTTCGCGAATGATCTGCTTGTAATTGACGATCGCCGTCGTCGTGATTTCACCCGCGACAACTGCTAAGCCTGTGGTCACAAGCGTTTCACACGCAACACGCGCCATCGGGTCCTGCGTTAGAATCGCGTCCAAAATGGCGTCCGAAACATGATCGGCCATCTTATCAGGATGTCCCTCAGTGACCGATTCAGATGTAAATAAAAAATTCCCGTTACTCAATTGTTTACGTAACTCCTTTTAGGGTTGTATTAATTGCAATCCGTGAAGATAACAAAACGACAATGATAGCTTTTTGAATATAAACTGTCAAAACGGGAAGCAGTCCATTTTATTGAGGTTGCGATCAGGTTGGAATATATTATCTGCGTCCGATAATACAGATTATGTAATTAATACATAAATCCATCGAATATTCGTAATTCGTAGATAAATACTAAGATTGTGTTCTGCACGATCAGCCGATAAGCTCAGGCCAATCGTCAGTCGGAACATCATCGTCTGACGCTCCATTAGGTTGATTCGCAGCAGAAAGGTCAATTACCTTTTGCTCAACGAATATCGGACAATCGAGACGCAATGCGAGTGCGATTGCGTCTGAAGGACGGGCGTCGAGCATTACCGGTTCGTCGTTTTTGTCCTTAAGCTCAATACGAGCGTAGAATGTATTTTCCATGAGATCTGTAATAACGACGCTCAAGGCCGACAGTTGGCATTCGACAATGACATTCCTGAGCAGATCGTGGGTCATAGGTCGTTGTGGAACGACTTTCTCAATCTCTAGGGCGATGGCATTTGCCTCAAAAGCACCGACCCAGATCGGCAGAACCGTTTCCGTATTAATGCCTTTAAGCACCACGATTGGTGTATTTGTATTCGGGTCCATGATGAGAGCTCCGATTTTAACTTCAACGAGACTTCCATTTTTCATCGCGTTTGCTGAACCTCACCGAATAAAGAATTAGATTTGATCTGGTTTATCTTTACGTCAACGATTTTGCCGAGCAGTTCCGGCGTTCCTTCAAAATTCACGACCTTATGACAGGTTGAGTGACCCGTTAGGCCCGAGTCAGAACGACTCGATTTACCTTCAACCAAGACTTTAAGCGATTGATTAAGATATCTTTGTAAACTCTTGTTTTGACTATATTTTTGGGTTCGCTCTAGCTTAAGAAATCTCAAGGTTTTTTCGGCGGGCGAAACATCATCAGCCATCTCGAATGCCGGCGTTCCTGGCCGTGGCGAGTATTTGAAAATATATGCCATGTCAAAGCCGCAGTATTCGACTAGTTTTACAGTATCGAGAAAATTCGCCTCAGTTTCGCCAGGAAAACCTACGATTATGTCCGTAGTTAAGGCGATATCGCGTCTCGAAGCCTTAATACGATCAATCTTTTTCATGTAGCTTTCGACAGTGTGGCCGCGTTTCATGAGTTTAAGCACTCGATTTGAGCCGGATTGGACAGGTAAATGCACCCAATTACATAGGTTTTCGTGTTCCTCGATTGCATCGACGATGTCGTCACGAAAGTCGCGGGGAAATGAAGTCGTAAACTTTATACGCTCGATTCCGGTGGCGGCAACAGCCCGCAAAAGCCGCGAGAACGGCGACTTCCCTGCAAAATTTTCCAAACCAGAATCTGTTTCAGGCCGATAGCTGTTCACGTTTTGGCCGATAAGATGGACTTCCTTGATGCCATTCTGACGTAGGTCTATCACTTGTCGGACAATTTCAGATGCCGGAAGGCTGCGTTCCCTGCCACGCGAAAATGGCACGATGCAGTATGTACAAAACTTGTTACACCCCTCGATGATCGGCAGAAACGCAACATATGGCGAATGCCGGTGTGTGTCGGCAACAGTCCAATCGTAGTCGTCTTCCCTTTCGCCGACATCGAGATAACCTGAAACACCACCAAGTGTCTCATTTACAGCGTTTGAGACACGCCCAACGGCACGTGTGCCGAGCACGAAATCGACACCT
>JANOGL010000289.1:0-13007 GCA_031405985.1 Acidobacteriota bacterium
TCGGCGTGAATGTACACACCGGCCGTGATGCGAGATATGCCTTGGTTTCAGAGCCGGACTCGCGCTTTACGACTGACGAAGGAGTAGGACTACTTTATTCCGCGGACGGCAGCCGCATGCAGGCGTTCGATATGCTTGACCGGTGACTATTTGTAGAGTTTTTCTACGTCAAGCTTAGTATCCGCTCCGGCCCATGTCCGCTCGAACTCGCGCTGGACAAACCCGGCCGATGAGGTTTTTCCTTGCTTGCGAAGCGCCTCGGCCAGACCGAACAGCGCGCGGCCATTGCGCGGAACCCGTGCGATCTCTTCACGATAAACCTTTTCCGCCTCCGCGTATTGTCCGTCCCTCAACAGAGCTCGACCGAGCCATTCACGAACCGGCAGGTCCCAATCCGGCGGCTCCGCATAATTCACTTTCGCCTCGGACGCAGCTGCCGCACGTAAAAGATCGATAGCAGATTTTCGATCGCCTTTGGCGAGAGCAATTTGTCCGGCGAGAAGTTCGTCAGCGACCTTCAACGCGACGCTCACCGGCGTTGTGAACAACGCCGCCGTTGCGGGAATTTTCGCTGCAGTTTCTCGTAAGGCTGCCAGCTCTTTTTCCGCGTCGGCTGTCTTGCCTTTTTCGGCGAACGCCATTCCGCGTGAAAAGTGCCAGTGCGCGATGGTCGTCAACATATGTTCCCCCGGTTTTGGATACGCGAGCACCTCGTCCCACTTAGAAAAGCGCACATTCGCGATGATCGGGTACGGCATGAACATCTCGAGCATCGCCATCGCCTTAACGTTCGGGCCGACGTTGACGGCGAGGTCATTCGCGGCTTTTATAGCGCCGCCATAATTGCCATTGGCTGCGTGTGACGACGCGAGCATATGGATGTTGTGGTTGTAATACATCATCATATACAGCCCGCGATTACCGCTTTTTAACTGGTAATTCCGGTCTGCTTCGATGGCGAGATCGTTGCTCTTAACGGCCGCTTCCCAATCGCCGGTCCGCAAATAAATATGCGAAGGCATGTGAACAAGATGGCCGGCGCCCGGAGCCAGGTCGCCGAGCCGCATGGCCGCAGCGAGGCCGCGTTCGGGGTTTGGCGACGCTTCGACGGCATGGATGTAATAGTGATTTGCCCCGGTGTGATTCGGATTTCGTTTCAACACGCTTTCCAGGACGGCGATGATCTCGAGCGTGCCCTCGGCCGGTTTGCCGTCGAGCGACCAGAGTTGCCACGGTCGCAGGTTCATCATGCTTTCGGCGTAAAGAGTCACCGCATCGAGATCGTCGGGATACGATCTTGCCAGGTCGGCCATCGCTGCCTTGTAATCGGCGGCGAGTTTTTTCGGGTCTGCCTTCGGGTCAACGGAATACCGTTTAGCGAGAGCGTTGATGTAAGCCTGTTCGGCCGGCGTCGCTTTCTGCGCCAGCGAAACGGCCTTTTGCAGATTTCCGTATGCTTCGGCGAAACGCTCGGCGTTTGCAGCGTCGTTATAATTTGCGCCCAAGCCTAGCGCCATTCCCCAATACGCCATCGCAAGGTTCGGGTCGAGTTCGGCGGCTCGCTTAAACGACGCGATGCCTTCCTCATGATTGAACGCGTAGAGATACGCAAGGCCCTGATTAAAGAACTTTTGTGCCTCTGCGCTTTTCGTCGAAACCGGATGATCGACATAGCCAAGACCATCTTCGAGCCAGACGACTCGCTTTGTCTCCTCCGGCCCTTTGGAGCCGTGGCCCTGCCCATGCTGTGCGAAGGAGAATGAAGCTACCAACAAGATAAAAACTAACGCTTTCATAAAAACCTCCAGATTTGCGTTATTGGTTAATTTGGCTGTAGATTCTATTGCAAATCGGTATAAAAATCTAATGATGAAACATTTTACATTCATGACCGCTATCCTTGGCCTGATTTTCGTCGCGGACGGGTTCGGCCAAACTCAAACGCGTAGCTCGCAAAGGCCAAATCCTGAGATCGCAAAAATGGTCAAAGAGATTTCGGCGAAGAATATCGAGGCGACGATTCGTAAGCTCGTGTCGTTTGGTACGCGTAACACGCTGAGCGAACAGACAAGCGCGACGCGAGGCGTCGGGGCGGCGAGAGATTGGATATACGCGGAGTTTCAACGGATCAGCAGTGAGTGCGGCGGCTGTCTCGACGTTCAAAAGCAGTCGTTCGTGCAGCCGAAAGCGAGCCGAATCCCAGAACCGACGACGCTCACGAATGTGTTCGCGGTTCTCAAAGGCACGAGCGATTCCACCCGCGTTTACGTGGTTTCGGGGCATTACGACTCGATGTGCACCAGCCCAACCGACGCTAAGTGCGACGCGCCGGGTGCGAATGACGACGCCTCGGGCACGGCGGTTTCGATCGAACTGGCCCGCGTGATGTCGAAGCGAAAATTTGACGCGACCATTGTTTTTATGGCAGTTCCGGGCGAGGAGCAAGGTTTGCTAGGAGCCGCGTATTATGCCGAAGAGGCGAAGAAGGCAAAGACAAACATCGAGGCGATGTTTACAAACGACATTGTTGGCGGCGTGACTTCGTACAAGAACTCGCAGTTTCGAAAAAAGGTGCGCGTCTTTAGCGAGGGCGTGCCGTCGAACGAGACAGAGCAAGAGGCCGCCACGCGTCGCAGCGTCGGTGGCGAGAACGACAGCGCGTCGCGACAGCTTGCCAGGTACATAAAAGAGCAGTCAGACCGCTACTTGAAAAACTTCGGCGCGTGGCTGATCTATCGTCGCGACCGTTACGGACGCGGCGGCGATCACATTCCGTTTGTCGAACGCGGGTTTGCGGCGATTCGATTTACTGAGTCTGACGAAGATTACACGCACCAACATCAAAATGTTCGCACCGAGAACGGCGTTTTTTACGGCGACACGCCCGAGTTTGTCGATTTCGAATACACGGCAAACGTTGCGCGGGTCAATCTAGTCGCGCTTGCTTCGCTCGCAAACGCGCCGGCAAAACCTAAAAATGTCGGCATCGTTACCGGCCGTCTGACAAACGACACCGATCTAAAGTGGGACGCAAACACCGACGCGACCATCGCCGGTTACGAGGTCGTCTGGCGCGACACGACGGCTGCCGAGTGGACGAGCGGTAAATTTGTCGGCAACGTCACGACTTACACAGCAAAAGGTATGTCCAAAGACAATTACTTCTTCGGTGTTCGCTCGGTCGACAAGGACGGCAACAAAAGCCCGGTGGTTTATCCGCGTCCGGTTAGATAAGAGAGTTTCGGTTTTCTTTGCGTGCTTTGCGGCTTTGCGGGAAAAAGAGATGTCTCCCGCAAAGACGCAAAGATCGCAAAGATCGCAAAGAAAGACGTTCAGTAATCGTTTCACGGACAGCTTTTCAAATTCATTTCCGCATCGAATTGTGGTAAAAAATTAGGACACGTCTGCTTTTTACCTACCCACTGTTGCAGTACTGCGAAATTCGATGAAGAAGTTTCTACTAGTATTTACGGTGGTTAGCCTTGTCTCGGCGGCTTCCATTTATGTCGGCAGCACGGAAGCGCAGATTGAAAAAGAATCTGCCGAAACGCAGGTTGTCTCGCCCAACATTGTGATCAGCCAGTTTCAGGTGGCTGGTGGCGTTGCCTCGGATGAATTCATTGAACTTCACAACATTAGTTCAAACAGTGTGGACTTGAATGGTTACCGCGTTGTTTATCGTTCAGCCGGCGGCACCAACGACAACGCCATGGTTGAGTGGACGACGAGCACTATAGTGCCCGCCGGCGCATACTATCTTGTTGTATCAAGCACTTACGATGGTTCGGTTCCAGGGAATGGCCAGCCCTACAACACCAGCATGGTCTCTATGTCGGCTACCGGCGGTGGCATCGGTCTTCGAATAGGTGCATTGAACACCGGCGTTTTGATCGATTCGGTTGGCTATGGAACCGCGACTAACTCCTTCATTGAGTCGACCGTTACGACAGCACCCCTAGTAAACACCAGTCAGTCCCGTGCGAGCAATGGTTGTCAGGACACTGACAATAATGCTAATGATTTTTCCAACACAAACCCTGCGGTCCCGCGTAATGCATCTAGCCCGGTTATTACATGTGCGGGCGGCGGTGGGTCTCTGCTCGCTGAGTTGGGAGCGAATCCGACATCGGTTTCTCCGGGCTCGAACATCCTTTTTTCGATGACGGTTCTACCGGCGACGAATCCGCCGAGCACCGGAATAGCAGTCTCAGGAAATCTTAGCTCTATCGGCGGCGCCAATCCGCAACAGCTCTTCGACGACGGCACGAATGGAGATGTAACGCCCGGCGACAACGTTTTCTCTTATCTTGCGACGGTACCTCTTGGTATAAGTGGCGGCACCTTCAATGTTTCGGCGACCGCGACGGACGCACAAAGCCGGTCGATAACGCGTTCGGTGAGCATAACCATAAATGCTCCGCCTGCCAATGACGATCCGCTGATCTTTGGCAATCCGTCGAACGCGACCGGCAGCGTCGCAAACGAAAATAATTACTTGATGCAAAAGCCGCAGTATTCGCTGTCATACAACCGTTCGAAGGCGACGCCGAATTGGGTCGCCTGGCGGCTCGACAGTACTTGGGTCGGCACCGCGCCGCGACAGGACGATTACCGTCCCGACCCGGCTTTGCCCGCCGGTTGGTATCAAGTTCAGGACAATGATTATTCCGGGAGCGGTTACGATCGCGGGCATATGTGTCCGTCGGGAGATCGCACGCGATCGATACCCGACAATTCCGCGACGTTCTTGATGACAAATTTCGTGCCTCAATTGTCGGCAAACAATCAAGGGCCCTGGGAAGAGTTCGAGACGTACTGCCGCACGCTTGCGAGCCAGGGCAACGAGATCTACATAATTACCGGGCCTAACGGTAACATCGGTACGATCGCGCAGGGCCGGGTCGTCGTCCCGCAGTACACGTGGAAAGTCGTACTCGTTATTCCAAACGGCAACAACGACGTGGCGCGCGCTTCGTCGAAAGCGACGCGCGTTTTCGGCATAATCGTGCCAAACTTTCCGCCGTTAAACATAAACGCGCCGTGGCGCGACTTTCGCGTGACCGTAAACGATGTCGAATATCTGACCGGCCACAACTTTTTCACCCAGATACCAAAGATCACGCAAGAACTCATCGAGCGCAAACGGGACAGGTTGTAATGAAGATTGATTTTAGTGTTATCAAACGCATCACTTTGATCTTTGCGTTTGTCGCTGCCGGCGTGTCGGCGACATTAGCGCAAAAAGACTATCCGATCAACGCGATCCAGGGATCCGCCGATATGTCGCCGTTGTCACGCGACAGCGTCAGCGTCCGCGGAATAGTGACCGCGCGTGTGAGGAACGGGTTTTTCATCCAAACGCCGGACGACAAGATCGACAATGACGCGATGACGTCCGAGGGCATGTTTGTTTTCACAAGCACCGAGCCCAGCGGCGAAGCGGCAGTTGGAAATATGGTTTCTGTTACAGGCGTAGTCGATGAATTTCGCCCGCGGGCCGAGCCAAAGAGTCTGCCGATCACGCAAGTAAGGATGCAGAAAGATCGCGACCGCATCGATGTCATTTCAAAAAACAATGAACTGCCGAAGCCAATCGTTCTTACTGCCGCAGATTTTGCCGCGAATAGAATTTATCAACTCGAAAAATACGAGAACATGCGGGTCAGCGTGCCTGAGCTGACCGTCGTAAGCCCGACCGGCGGCCGCGTCGACAACAAAAACAATACGGCCGAGTCGAATGGTGTTTTTTACGGTATTTTGAAGGGGCTTGAGAAGCCTTTTCGCGAGCCGGGCTATGACATGTACGATTTCCTTCTCCTCAGCGAAAAAGAACGGGGCGACCTCAGGAAAATGGCTTCTAAACTCACTCTATTCGACGCAAACCCGCAGCGGCTTCGCATCGAGAGCTCTGCGCAACTTGGCGGGCAGGCGATAAATGTCCCGGCGCACATCGAGTTAAAAAACGTTACTGGCGTGATGTACTACGGCTTTCAGTGCTATTCGGTATTGATCGATGTGAACACACGACCATCCGTATCGGGCGGTTACCCAAAGCAGATCAATATGCCGCCCGTCGGAGAGCGGCAATTTTCGGTTGCGGCGATGAATGTCGAGAATTTGTTCGACGACGTGGACGACCCTGACATAAAAGAAGACATCGTCACGAGCGACTCTTTCAACGCCCGCATAAAAAAGATATCTTCGGCCGTTCGCGTTGTGATGAACTCGCCGGATGTGATCGGCGTCGTCGAGGCTGAGGGGCTGCCTTCGCTAAAACGCCTCGCCGAAAAAATAAATACCGACACCGAAGCCGCCGGTAAGCCGAATCCAAAGTATGAAGCTCACCTGATTGACGGCAATGACGGCCGCGGCATCGACGTCGGCTTTCTCGTCAAATCGTCGCGTGTAAAAACGATTGAGGTAAGGCAGTTTGGCAAAGACATCAAATACAAAAATCCGGACCGAGACGAAGACAATTTTCTAAACGATCGTCCTCCGCTAATGCTGCGAGCTTCGGTCATCGATGCGAAAAATAAGCAGCCGTTCGAGTTCACGGTAGTCGTCAATCACCTCAAATCTTTTCTCGGCTACGACGACCCGAAGCAGATGGCCAACGTGCGGTTGAAGAAAAAAATGCAGGCCGAGTTTCTCGCGAGATTTGTACAGGAGCGACAGAAAGCTGACGCGAGAGCAAAGATAATTCTGCTCGGTGATTTTAACGCGTATCAATTCAATGACGGCATCGTCGATGTCATCGGCACGATCAAAGGCAAGCCCGCGACAATTGACGAAGTGCTCAATCCGTCGGGCGACCTCGTCGAGCCCGATATGATCAACCTCGTCGACCTCATCGCAGCGAGCGAGCGTTATTCGTATCGCTTCGATGGAAACGGTCAAGTGCTCGATCACGTTATCATCTCGCAAACGCTGGCGGGCCACGTTCGCGGATTTGGCTATGCTCGGGTCAATGCGGACTTCCCTGAGAGCTTTCGCTCCGACGACGCGCGCGCCGAGCGTTACTCAGATCACGACGCAGCCGTCGCTTACTTTAATCTCGACGAAGCTCCGCCACAGCCGAAGCCAACAGCGAAACCATAATTTAAGTTTTTTCTAAGATAACTTCAGCTACGGCGTGCTCGGTCGTGTGTGAGATCGAGATGTGAATGCGGTCTGCGCCGAGTTTGTGCAATATCTTTTCAGCCTCGCCTGTGATGCTAAGTGTCGGCACGCCGTCGGCATCGGTTACAACCTCGATGTCATGCCAAGATATTTTTCCGCGCCAACCCGTTTTCAACGCTTTTAGACAAGCTTCTTTTGCTGCGAACCGCGCAGCATAACTTTGTGAGGCAGCCACACCTTTTGATTCGCAGTAATCGCGCTCGGCTTGAGTAAACACGCGTGCTGCAAATCGCGGTGTTTTGGCGATAGCGTCGCGTATTCGATAAACTTCAGCAATGTCGATGCCGACCCCAATAATCATGTCGAAAGCCCCAAGTCCAGAGTCCCAAGTTCAGAGCGATGCTGAAACTTTAGCAAAAAGCGGCTTCTTTTGGCGAGAACGCGATGGGGTAAAAGTGCTCGTTTGCCGCGCTCTCGAAGACGCAGGTTTTGTAAACGGATTTTCGACGCGGATCGGCGGCGTTTCGTCATTTCCGGATAACAGCTTGAATCTAGCAGGTTTTGACGATGACACGGCGGAGAACATTTTCGAAAACCGCCGCCGTTTCCTTGCTCTGTTCGACGGCGATTTACAACTTGCACTCGCATGGCAGGTCCACGGCGACGTGATCAGAACTGTTGCAAACGCAGAGGACGTCGGCGATTCCGAATTACGTGCCGACGCCGTTATGTCCAACATGCGCGGGGTTTTAGCAGCAGTAAAAACTGCGGACTGCGTGCCGGTTTTGATCGGCGATCCGAAGTCGGGCGCGTTCGTCGCGGTTCACGCCGGCTGGCGCGGAACTGTGCAGTCGATCGTAAAAAAAACAGTCGCTGCACTGAGCGAAACCTACGGAGCGGAGACATCTAACATGATCGCGGCAATCGGCCCGGCGGCGTGCGGGACGAGCTACGAAGTCGGCTGGGAAGTCATCGACGACTTTAGAAATACTTTTGGCGGGGTGAGTAAAAAATATTTCACTCCTACACGCGATGGTCACGCACTTGTTGATCTACACGCGGCAAATCGCGATCAGCTGACGGAGGCTGGCGTTGCTCACGAAAACGTCTTTACGGCTCCGTTTTGCACAATGGAACGTAGCGATCTTTTTTTCTCTTATCGGCGAGAAAAACAAGATTTTGGGAAAACCGGTCGTCTGCTTTCTGTCATCGGCCACCGCTAAAGGACGCGGGCCGTTAGAGTTACGCGTTTTGTCTTTGGCGGATAGCAAACTTCGTCCGTGCAGGCTTGATAACGAACTGTGACATTTACGCGCAACGTCGAGCCATTGAAGTTTGCCGGTACAGTCACCGGGAAGGTAAAGCTCGTTCGGCCTTCGTAAACGTTGATCGCATTTTCAGAGAATCCGAATTTTCGATTCCGCCCGCGCGGATAGGTGACTGCGCCAACGCGCGCACCGCTAGCAGAAGGGCGCACGGTTGTCGGAATTGCGTACTCGCTGCCGGGGCGGCTCGAATTCACGTGCAAGCCCCCGGGAATACTCAGTACTATCGTCGCACGTGCGGCTTTGCCTTTTATCACCGTGCCGTTTGCGATCGAACCGCTGACCGACTGCGCGTTTGAAAACGAAGCGACGAATAAGATCGAGCTCACGAAAAATGTAGCCTTACAAAGTACTTTCATCATAAATTTATTTTAACTCAAAGCTGTCGAACATTGTTTCGATGTTACGCATAAACTCTGGAGTTGTTTCGGTGATCGATTTTGTAGTAAAAATAAAAACGTTACCGCCGCGCTCCGCAAGTTTCGATCTTACGCGAAAATCGACGTCATGCTCAGTTACTATATGTTCGATCACGCGGTAATTTATTCCGCTGATCTTCTCGCTGCGGTCATCAACGACCTCGCCTCCCGACTTCAAAAGTTCTGCCGCGACACCTTCGACAGTCGCATTATTTTTTTGAACGATGTTAGCCGTTGCGCGGCGAATGTTTTCAGTGCCGTCGCCGCCAAAGTCCTTTGAGTAAGCTTCAAAAACGAATTTTGGGTCGCCGCCGATCACGTTCAAAAAACCATCCGGCTTTTCAATACAAAACTCATCGGTCTCAATAGTTTCGGCCTCGAACGCACGTGCGGCACTGCGTTTTATGCGCGTAGAGGCGTAAATCATCAAGGCAACAAGAATAAGGCCCGGGATCAATAATTCCATATAAAAAGTCTAAAAGTGAAAGAGTGAAAAGGTAAAAAGTAAGAGTACGTTTCTGGCCCAAGCCGCTTTTTCACTTTCCCCCTTTAGGCGGCCTTAGCCGCCAATTGTCCACACGCCGCGAAAATGTCGCGGCCACGCGGAGTACGTATGTAAGCCGATAGGCCGCGAGACTCGAGTATCGATTTAAATCGGGTAACCCTATCCTGAGTCGATGCGTTGTAATCAAGTTGCTCAGCTCCGTTATGCGGGATCAAATTTATCTTCACACGCGATAGTTGATAACTATCTAGCAGATGTGCGAGTTCGTTTGCGTCGGCGTCCGCGTCATTAACACCACCGAGCATCACATATTCAAAAGTAAATCGCTCGCCGCGTCTGAGGCTGCCCTCAAATTCCTTCGCCGCGGTCATCAACTCGTCGAGATTCCAGCGCTTGTTGATCGGCATCAGTTTATCGCGAAGCTCGTCGTTAGCGGCTGAAAGTGAAATCGCAAGATGCGGGCGGTCATCAAGTTTTGAAAATTCGTAAATCTTCGGCACGATGCCGACGGTCGAGATCGTAACTCGATTTGGCACAATAAAAAGGCCGTCTTCGTCCGACATAATGCGAAGTGCGGTTATCAGGTTTTCGAAATTCAAAAACGGCTCACCGGCTCCCATGCCGACGAGGTTCGTGCCGTGCGGCGTCTCGCCTTGGGCGCCGTAAACATCATTTAGCACAATGATGATCTGCTCGACGATCTCGCCGACCGTGAGATTTCGGAGCAAACCAAGCTGCGCCGTCAGACAAAAATCACACTTCAGCGGACAGCCCGATTGCGAAGAAAAGCAAATCGTGTCGCGATTCTCGCTTGGTAAGAAAACCGTCTCGACCGGATGACCGTCGTCCGTTTTCATCAAGTATCGCCGCGTGCCGTCGGTCGAAACATATCGCGATTCGACCACGAGACGCGAGACAACGGCGGCGTTTTCAAGCTGCGTGCGAAACTTTTTCGGCAGATCGCTGATCTCGTCGAATGCGCGCAGGCGCCGCTGATGCACGGCCTTAAAAACCTGTATTGCACGATATTTCGGCTCACCGAATTCGTGCACGAGTTCGGTGAGATGATCCCGCGAGAGGCCCGCGATGTGCGTTTTTTCCGTCACAAAAATATTCTATCGCATCGGCGAACGAAGTGCTTCTCTGTGATCTTTGCGGCTTTGCAGGGAACTCAGTTTTGTTTCCCGCAAAGACGCAAAGCACGCAAAGGACTGGTTATGAAGCTTGCATAGATTATAAACTCATAAGCAGTCGCATGCTCTTCCGAGTTTCTTACACGTTATTTATCATCTCGCTGATCGCGTTGCAGGTCGTTTTGCTTTCGTGTCGTCGAAATGAAGTTGTAGAAGAGAATCCTTCATCTGGCGTCACACAAACCGAGCCCGTTAAGTCCGATGCGATGCTGCCGTTTGGCAATCCCTCGAACTCCACGGTCGGCGACGACGCGGATAATTATCTCGTCGTTCACCGCTCGCATGTGTTGTCTTACAACAACAGCCGCGGTACCTTGAATTGGGTTGCGTGGCGCACGCGGCGGACGGATCTCGGCGAGAGGCGCGAGCGGCCTGACTTTGAAGCCGACAAGTCGCTGCCGCCAAATTTCAAACGAGCGCGTTACTACGACTATTCAGGCAGCGGTTACCAGCGCGGGCACATGCTGCCGAGCGCAGATCGTTTTGCCGACGCCGAACTCAACGGCGAGACCTTTTTGATGACGAATATTGTTCCCCAAGAGGGCGACTTGAACGAGTTTCCATGGGAAAGGCTCGAGTCGCACGCTCGCTCACTGGTCTATCGCGGCGGCGAAACTTACACGATTGCTGGCGTTTACGGCGATAGAGGGAAGTTGAAGGACAAAGTTACCGTACCGACAAACTGCTGGAAGGTAATTGTCGTTTTCACACGCGGCCAGAGAGCCGACGCCATCAATAGGAGGACCCATATCATCGCCGTCGATATGCCGAACATCGACGGCATCGACGATGAGCCGTGGCAGAAATTCATCACGTCGATCGATGCGATCGAGGTGAGCACGGGGCTTGACCTCTTTGATCTTTTACCGGACGATGTTGAGAACGCAATCGAAGCGAGGCTCACGAAGCCGTCGTCGAACGATAAAACCTCTACTCAAAAAGGTGCGTATTAACGAAATGAAAAAATTAATTACTATTTTTCTGTTCACAATCTTAACCGGCTCGAATATTTTTTCGCAAAGCCCGAAAGAGGCCGATCCGAAAGATGTCGCGACGCTCGATGCGATAATGAAAGCCGTTTACGATGTGATCTCAGGCGATGCCGGCCAGGCCCGCGATTGGGATCGCTTTCGCACGCTGTTTCACAAAGACGCACGGCTTATCCCGACAGGTGTGAATGCGCAGACTAAAGCCGTTGGTGCAAGTGCGCTCGCGCCGGACGATTACATAAAACGCGCCGAGCCTTTCTTTATGAAAGAAGGGTTTTACGAGAACGAAAAGGCGCGCCACGTTGATATTTACGGCAATATCGCACAGGTTTTTTCGACTTATGAAGCTCGGCACGCGAAGACCGACAAGACGCCGTTTCTGCGGGGCATTAACAGCTTTCAACTGCTGAACGACGGCAAGCGTTGGTGGGTGATGACAATCTACTGGCAAGCCGAGTCGCCGGAAGTTCAAATTCCAAAACAATACTTGAAGAACAAAAACTAAATGGCTGAACACATTTACACCGGCTCGCTTGAGATCGCATTGCCGCGGGACGAGGTATTTTCCTTTTTTGCAAACGCGGAAAATCTCGAACGCATCACGCCGCCGAATCTCGGATTTCAGATCATCACGCCGACGCCCATCGAGATGAAGGCTGGCGCGTTGATCGACTATCGCATCTCGTTGCACGGCATTCCGATGACGTGGCGCACCGAAATCACGAAGTGGGATCCGCCGTTTGAATTTATCGATACGCAGCTTCGAGGGCCGTATAAGCAGTGGATTCATCGTCACACTTTTACCGAGACTGATGCCGGAACGACGTTGATCGAGGACGAAGTGCGTTACCGCTTGCCGCTCGAACCGCTCGGTGACATCGCGCGCTTTTTTGTCGAGCGGGAGATAAAAAATATTTTCGACTATCGACAAAAAACCGTCGCGAAAGTCTTTAAGAAGTAGTAATGAGCGAAAAGTTGTTTGATCGAACTTCGATGATAGCCGTCGTGGGGATCGTCGTTGCTGCGACGATCCTGCTCGCGATTCAAGGCCGTGTCATCTGGTGCGAAGCCGGTGATTACTGGCCGTGGTCGTGGACAATCATGTCGCGGCACAACTCACAGCACGTAATCGACCCTTACAGTTTCACCCACATCTTGCATGGAATTTTAGAGTTCTGGCTGATCGGACTCGTATTCAGCCGCGTGCCGCTCGCGTGGAGATTTGTGATAGCGATATTTATCGAGAGCACGTGGGAGGTCGCTGAGAACACAAGTTACATCATCAATCGCTATCGCGAGGCGACGCTCTCGCTCGACTATTTTGGCGACTCGATCGTGAACTCGCTTGCCGACATCGTGGGCTGCGGTATCGGGTTTGTGATTGCAAAGAGAATCGGATTTTGGCGATCGCTTGTATTATTTATCGCGACTGAGACGATATTAGTTTTTACGATTCG
>JANOGL010000313.1:0-2594 GCA_031405985.1 Acidobacteriota bacterium
ATCTTCATGAATGCTTACGAATATCATACAAATGCCCGAGATAGTCAAGCATTTGCGACAGCTATTTGACAGCTTTAATTTTCTTTCTCTCCGTTGGCTTTTCAGCGATGGCGGCGAGCGTTTCGGTAATTTTTGAATAGATACCGTCGGCGTCGAGGCCGTAATTTGCTAACAGAATCTTCGGGTCGCCGTGCGTAACGATCTCGTCCGGAACGCCGATGCGAACCACTTTGACCTTGTCCGCAAGTCCCTTTTCTTCGAGCAGTTCGAGCACAGCCGAGCCGAATCCGCCGGCGAGATACGCGTCTTCGACTGTGACGATCAGGCTGTGCGAGTTTGCAAGGGCCGAGATCATTTCACCGTCCAGCGGTTTTACAAAACGCGCGTTGACGACCGTTGTATCGACGCCATTTTTTTCGAGCGACTTTGCGACGTCGAGCGCAGTGTAAACAATTGGGCCGTACGCCAATATCGCCACGTCGCCGTCGTCTGCGTCGCCGTATAAAACTTCGGCTTTGCCGATCTCAACTGCGCGCGGCGCCGAGCTGATATCGACGCCTTGTCCGTTGCCGCGAGGATATCGAAGTGCCGCAGGGCCTTCGTACTCGATCGCGGTGAACATCATGTCGCGCATTTCGGCCTCGTCCTTCGGCGCCATCAAAATAATGTTCGGATAGCCGCGAAGATATGCGATGTCGAGCAAGCCATGATGCGTCGGACCGTCCGCACCGACGAGGCCGGCGCGATCCATCGCTATCGTCACGTTTAGATTCTGCAGGCAAACGTCGTGAATCACCTGGTCGAACGCGCGCTGCAAGAATGTCGAGTAGATCGCCGCGACGGGCCTCAGACCTTCGCACGCCATCCCCGCGCAAAACGTCATCGCGTGCTGCTCGGCTATGCCAACGTCATAAGCCCGGTCGGGAAATTTCTCTAAAACTTTGTCGACGCCCGTGCCGTCGGGCATCGCGGCAGTGAGCGCGACGATACTACCGTCGCGTTCCATCAACTCGCACATCGTGTCGCCAAAGACCTGCGTGTAAGTCGGCGCCGCGGCCTTACCCGATTTGTACGGCAAGCCGGTTTTCGGATCGAAAGGCCCGGTTGCGTGATATGCGTAGTAATTTTTTTCCGGATTAGGAAAGCCCTTACCCTTTGTCGTCAGTGCGTGGACGATGACGGGTCCGTCCGTTACGTTTTTCGCTTCTTCGAGTGCACGCACGAGCATCGGCACGTTGTGTCCGTCGACGTAACCGATGTATTTGAAGCCGAGTTCATTTACAAGTGCGCCGGGCAGAACGGCTGCCGCGATCGCGTCTTTTACCGACTTTGCCGCAGCACGAAGTTTGCCGCCGATGCCGGGAACGCTCTCGAGCGCGTCGCCGATCTCTTCCTTTAGGTGCTGGTAACTCTGTGCTTCCTTGATGCGGTTGAGATAGCGGCTGAGCGCACCGACCGCCGGTGCGATGGACATCTCGTTATCGTTTAGCAGAACGATCAGCCGCGATTTGAGATGGCCGGCCTGATTGATCGCTTCCATCGCCATACCGCCCGCCAGGCTGGAATCGCCTATCAGCGCGCAGACGTGAAAGTCTTCGCCCTTCGTGTCGCGTGCGATGGCCATTCCCAAACCGGCTGAAATCGACGTCGATGCGTGACCGGCGCCGAACGTGTCATACTCCGATTCGTCGCGGCGAAGAAAACCGCTCAGTCCGCCATACTGTTTGATAGTGTGAAGCTCATCGCGGCGACCGGTGAGGATCTTGTGAGCATAAGCCTGGTGGCCAACGTCCCACACGAGCCGGTCGTTTGGCGTGTCAAAAACATAGTGCATCGCGACCGCCAGCTCGACGGCGCCTAAGCTTGCTCCCGTGTGGCCGCCAACGCGCGAGCACGTGTCGATAATGAAATGGCGAACTTCGTCTGCGACCTCTTGTAGATCCTCGACTCGAAGTTGCCGTAAATCGGCGGGCGAATTTATCTCTGATAAAAATCTCATGCGTGAACGCTTATCTAAAGGTGATATTTTAGCTTGCCGCGACGCGATTGGTAAATAGCATAAGGCGTTTTGGCTGACACTTCTTTACACATAAGGACGTAAAAACCTAAGACCAAAAGGCTGTTTCGCGCGTCAAACAACACGAACGGGCGACGAGCCAACTTAAATATTACGAGGTTAAATAGTTATGTCATTAAAGTTTAAATTTATTTCTACACTTACTGTCGCAGTTCTGATTGCTGCGTTTTCGATGTTTTCAACGGCCCAGGATACCAAGGCCGATGCGCCTTCGACCGCCCCGAACAAGGCCGAAAAGCAGTTCAAGGGCCATCGGGGTGGTTTTGGCAAATTTGGCGGCAAAGGTGTTGGCGGCAAAAAGCACGGTCGACACGGAATGCGTGGTTTTATGCGCGGCATCGATCTGACCGATGCCCAAAAAGAGCAGATTCGTGGCATTCGTGAGGCCAACAAGCCCGATCAGGCGAAGATGGACGAAATTCGTACCCTCATCGTGGCCAAGCGCGCCGGCACGATACAGCACCGAAGATGCGACCGAGGTCGCGCGCCGGCTCGGCTGCCGCCTCGACGCGATTCC
>JANOGL010000315.1:0-6635 GCA_031405985.1 Acidobacteriota bacterium
AGTGGCAACAAACCTTTGTGCCGACGGACAGACCTGCGTTCAGTCTCGATACTGTGAATCTCGACGACGCGATGAAGGACGCGATGGACAATCGCTTCGAACTGCGACGACTCAAACTGCAAAAAGAGATCAACGACACGGACATCAAGCTTTATAAAAATTTGATCAAGCCGCAGATCGATCTGAACACGACGTTTTCGCTTGATGGTTTGTCGAGAGGAACAGGTACGACTTCAACGACTTTTGTAAATGGCTTTACTGGCAACGAAGAATTATTACGAACACGCCTGAATCCGTTGCTTTTGCCAGCAGACAGGATAGACCAATACACAATTGCAATTCCGGGAAGTCCCTCCTATCTGATCGGCGGCTTCAACCGCTCTTTGGCGAATATCTTCCGCAGCGATGCGCCTAATTATTCGATTGGTGTCACCTTCTCGTTCCCATTTCGCAATCGAACCGCAAAGGCAGATCTTGCCGGAGCCGAAATTCAACGCAATCAACTCGATGCTCAAACTCGCGGACAAGAACAGACGATTATCGTTGATGTTCGCAATGCGGTTCAGGCCGTCGAGACCACGCGGCAACGTGTATTGACCGCTCGTCGAGCGCGTGAGAACGCTGAAATACAGCTTGACGGCGAACGCAAACTCTATGAAGCCGGCAAATCGACGAAATTCATTCTGTTCCAACGTGAAAACGGCCTCACGAACGCCCGCAACGCTGAGATTCGCGCCGAGACTGACTACAACAAGGCCGTCGCCGACCTGCAACGAGTGACCTCGACGGCGTTCCGGGCAAACAATATTCAGCTCGCTTCCCCGCTCAGATAAGTTGCAGAAGCCCGCGCGGACCAAGGGCGCCCGCAGCTACGTTTCGAGTTCAGGTCATCTTACTCACTGCTAAACAGCGCCTTACTTCGTGCGGGCTTCCGTCACATGACCGCTTCTGCTTTTCTTTCAAGTTTGCGAAAATCTAACCAATGAAAATTTCGGCCACAGTCATTGTTCACAATGAGGAGGACAACATCGCCGAGGTCTGCGAATCGGTCGCGTGGGCTGACGAGATTATCATCGTCGATTCGGACTCGACCGATTGCACGGTCGAGATCGCAAAACAATACACCGATAAACTTTTCAACCGCGAGTTCAAGGGTTTCAAGGACAAGCACGAGTTTGCGGACGCGCAAACGACCGGCGACTGGATATTTTGGATCGACGCTGACGAACGTGTCAGCGGCGAACTAAAAGCGTCGATCGCAAACTTACGTGAGGATGACGACAGCAAACTTGCTGACGGTGACAAGATATCGCGTAAGACTTTCTTTATGGATCGCTGGATTCGTCACTGCGGATGGTCACCGGATTATCAGATGCGTCTCTATCGAAAAAACAAAAGTTACTGGGACGGCGTCGCTCCGCATCAGACCGCACGTGTCGATGGCCGTGTCGAAACACTCGACGGTAAGCTTCTGCATTACACAAAAAGCGATTTGAGCGAGTATCACCGCGTCACAAATTCGTACGCGACGCTGGCTGCGGAATATCTCGCCGCAGAGGGGAAAACCGTTGGGGCGTTTGGCATCTTCACGAGTGCAGTCGCCGCCTTTATCCGCACTTACATACTCAAACAAGGCTTTCGCGATGGTGTTCCAGGTCTTATGATTTCGATGTTTACGGCATATGGCGTGTTTCTTAAATACGCTAAGGTGTGGGTGATTAATCGTTCAAACTGACCGGCCGCATTATGCAACTTCGTCGTTCGCGTGCACATCAAAACCTTCAAAAGCGTCGCTGAATGCGCTATTCTCAAATAGATGAAAAAGTTGTTCACATTGCCCTTTATCTTTCTCGCAAGCGCAGCCGCTATTACCGCTCAGCAAAAAGGCGTCGATGCCCAGACGAAGACCATCAAAGATAACGGCGATAAAGTAAATTCACGAACAAACGACGTCGGACGATCGTTCGATTGGGGCAAAGGCAAAACAAGGGTTCGCGAACGTCTGCCGAATCCTTACAAGCTTGCAGGCCGCCGCGACGTTCTGATCGAAACTATTATCGAAACGCTGCGTGAAAAGAAGATCGTCGTCGATGAAGGTTCTTCAAGGGTAAAAGACGGCGTCATTATCACGCAGCCGTTTGTTTTTGCCAAAGGCTCGGTCATCACGCAGAGCGAGCTCAGCCGTTACGCGATACTCGACGCACCCGACACTGCTTGGACCCGCGCACAATACACGTTGATGATCGAGGTGCAATCGATCGACGGCGTTCAGAATAATATTACAGTGAATGCAAAAGTCGAGGGTCGTGCCGGTAGCGGTCTGATAAGCGAATGGCTGACCGTTCGGAGCTCAGGCGTCGCCGAGGATGAGTTTCTCGCAAAACTGATCGAGGCTGTCACGGGCACTTCGCCCGATCCGGCGCAGGATACGGATAATTAAGATTTCATGCGATTGAATTTCGCCATTTTTGTTTTTGCGATGCTTGTTTTTGCAAGCGTGACATCGTTCGCGCAGCCGCCGGATAACACGCCAGCCGCTTTGGCAAAATCTGAAGAAATCAACAAACCGAAGGGCTTTCTCGAGACGATGCAAAAGATGCGCATCGAGCAGGAAAAGAAAGAGTACAAAGAGATGATGGGTCGCAGCGAGCAGGCTCTGCGGCTATCGGAACAGCTTGAAAAGTCGTTTTCTCAAAATGGCAGGCTCACAAAACTGAACTACGATCAAATTGCATCGATCGAGAAGTTAACGAAAAAAATCCGCAACGAGCTCGGCGGAGACGATGACGACGATAAGTCCGATCAGCCGACCATCTCTGAGGCCGATGCCGTAAAAACTCTTCGCGAGCGTGTCGTAAATCTTTATGATGCGCTGAAAAAGACTTCGCGTTTCAGTATCTCGGCAGCGGCGATCGAGGGCACAAACGCCGTGCTGAAGATCGCGCGTTTCTTTCGGATCACAAAGTAATTTTGGCCAATGATGACAAGCCACATACTGCCCATCGCTCTTCTCACTTTACTTACTTTTCAGATTACCTACGCACAAAATGACGACGACTCGATCAAACTCGATTCGTCGATCGTAGTTTTGAATGCCGCCGTCACAGACTCTGCCAGCAAAGCCGTGAGCGGACTTCTGCAGAAACAGTTTCGCGTGTTCGAGGATGGCGTCGAGCAGGAGATTGTTTCGTTCGGCACGGAAGAAACTCCGTTCGCCGCAGTGATCTTGCTCGATACATCGGGCAGCATGGAAGAGCGCGTAACGCTTGCACGTGCGGCGGCGATACAATTTATCGACGGACTTCGACACGATGACAACGTCGCGATCTACAATTTTCATTCAAAGATCAAACTCGTTCAGGATTTCTCAAACAGCCGCAACTTGCGTGAACAGGCATTTGATCTCAAGGCAGATGGAATGACTGTGCTCAACGACGCGATCTACAAAGCCGCTCAATTGCTCTCCGCGCGTGCCGAAAAGCGACGAGCGATCATCGTGCTCTCCGATGGAGCAGACACACAAAGCGGCAGGAGCAGTGACGCTGCCCTAAAAGCGGCCATGCTCGCAAACGCGAGCGTCTACACGGTCGATATGTCGGCTATGAACACAGGCGGACGAGATAGAATTCAGAATCAAGGCGTGCTAAAGAATTTTGCAGAGAAGACCGGTGGCAAATTTGTCGCGACACCCGGCGGCGTTGCGATGCGCGATGCGTTCAAACGGATTGTCGAGGAATTAGGCCAGCAATATACGATCACTTATCAACCGTCGAACACCACAAAGGACGGTAAGTGGCGCGCTATTGAACTCAGAATCTCGCGCCCCAATATTACGATCCGAACACGCAAAGGCTATCACGCACCCAAAAAATGAAAAGTGAGAGATGAGAAATGAAAAATGAGATGAGAAAGAAACACTTTTTTGACTTCTCATTTCTCATATCTCATTTCTCATATTCGCTACTTACTTGTTTTGTTTCTCTTCTTGTCTTCGTGTCGTTCGATGGCGAGCTGGATGAGTTCGTCGATCACTTGTGTGAAAGTCTTCCCGCTGCCCTGCCACATTTTCGGGAAGCCGCTGGCGTCGGTGAGGCCGGGCATCGTGTTGATCTCGTTCACCAACAACGCTCCATTGTCGCTGCGTAAGAAAAAATCGACCCGTGCGAGCCCTGAACCGTCGATTGCCTTGAACGCAGTAACCGCCATTTTTCGAATTTTATTGGATAGTTCATCGGAAACGGGCGCGGGCACGACGAACTCGTTGTTGCCCGTGCCGGAATATTTCTCCGTGTAATCGAGAAATGCTTTAGTCGAGTCGCGAATGATGTACTCGCCCGGCAAACTCGCCTGCGGAACATCGTTGCCGATGACGGCGCACTCGATCTCGCGCATCTCTAACCCTTCTTCGACGATAATTTTGCGGTCGTACTCTGCGGCGAGCGAAATTGCGGCAGCCAACGAAATGGGCTCCGTCGCCTTCGACACGCCAACGGACGATCCGAGATTAGCGGGCTTCACAAAACACGGAAAGCCGAGCTTCGATTCGACCAACGCGAGCGTCGCGTCGTTGCTCGCGGCCCACTCGTCCCGCAAAAACCACACGTAATTGCAGATCGGCAGCTCGGCGTCGCGAAAAAGGGTCTTCATAAACACCTTGTCCATCCCGGTCGAAGACGCAAGCACCCCACAGCCGACGTAGGCAACGTCCGCCATCTCGAACAAACCCTGAATCGTCCCGTCCTCCCCAAACGTCCCGTGCAGCACTGGGAAAACAACGTCAACGTTGTGGATCCCATCGCTCGCAATTACGCTTGTGATGATCTTTTCCGGATTGCTGACCAATGACTGCAGATCGCCGACTAATTCACCGAACTTCTGAAAAAAAATCGCACGTGTCTCTTCCGGAAATATCGCCAACGAATCAGCTGCGCCGAGCCAAAGTCCGTCGTTCGAGATCGCTACGGGAACGACATCATACTTTTCATGGTCGATTTGCTCAATCACCGTTCGTGCAGAACGCACCGAAATCTCATGCTCGCCCGAGCGCCCGCCAAAAATAACGCCAACACGTGTTTTCACAGGATTTAATCAGTTTTTTGCAACGTCCGCTTTTGTGCAATGCACGTTGAAGGCATCGATAAGCGTTTGGGCGATCGTTTGTGGCGGACGGCCTTCGAGGTCGCGGCGTTCGAACATTTGCACGAGTTCGCCGTTCTTGAGCAGTCCGATCGACGGCGATGAAGGCATGTAGCCAGTGAAGTATTCCCGGGCCGTGTCGGTCGCGTCGATATCTGCGCCGGCAAAGACGGTGATCGCTCGGTCGGGTTTGGAATCGCTGTTTGCAAGCGCCATCGCAATTCCGGGCCGCACGCCGCCTGCGGCACATCCGCAGACCGAATTGACGATGACCATCAAGGTACCGTCAGTGTTTTTTACAGCATTTGCTACTTCTTCTGTTGTTTTTGTTTCTTCGATCCCAAGCTGTGCAAGTTCGGCTCGCATTCCGTGGATCATCATTTCTGGATATGGCATAAATATAAAAACCTCTGACAACAAGTTTCGAATATACGTCCGAATTGCGCAAGCCCGCGCGTGAGCAAGGCCGGAAAATTCAAGCAATGGCCCGCTTCCGTCCTTGCTGACGCTCGGGCTTATGCAGACAATTTGCCCGTTCGTTCTACTTTCCTTATCATTATTTCAACACATGGGCGTTGAAATCGAAAAAAAATACATTCTCAACAAAAAGCTGCTCGTCGAACTCACCGCAAAGCTCAACGAGATCGGCGAGTTTGCGTATGAGACGTTCGAGGAGAATTATCTTCATCGCGGCGGCATCCTCGACAACCTTAACGCCGTGCTTCGTCTGCGCAAAACGCCCGAACGCACACTGCTAACCTACAAGGAAAAGCTCGCAAACGACAATGATATTAAGCATCAGATCGAGTTCGAGACCGACGTTTCGGACGTTGACGCAATGGAGAACATTATTGAGAAGCTCGGCTATCATCTTTCGGTCGTTTACGAAAAACACCGCAAAGCGTGGCATATCGGCAAGGTCGAAGTCGTGCTCGACGAACTGCCGTTCGGTTATTACATGGAGATCGAGGGCGAGGTTAAGGACATTCTCAAGACCGAAAAGCTGCTCGGCGCAACCGACCTCACGCCCGAGGCCCGCGGTTACCCGCGTCTAACTCTAAAATTTGGCAAAGAAATAAACGGCGTGTTCGAAGCGCGGTTTGAGAAGAAAAGACCTGCTTAAGCAGAATCGTCGCGACCGACGAAAAACATCTGTGAATTAAATTGTTTTGACGAACGGGTTGCGACCTTTTTGTACGTTCCGTCGCTCTGCAACATACGGGAGTTGAAATCGTCTTTTAAGTAAGCGTCGAGCACAACGTCCTTTAAATATTTTTTTATATCGCCGTCGAGCACAGGAACAACAACTTCGATGCGACGATCGAAACTGCGGTGCATCAGATCGGAGCTGCCAATGTAAACTTCTGTTGCTTCGCCGCCACCATTTGCGAAACAGTAAATGCGGCTGTGTTCGAGAAAGCGGCCGACGATCGAACGCACGCGAATATTCTCTGACAAACCTTTAACTTGAGGTCGCAAACTGCAAATGCCGCGAATGA